>NZ_JAZGQA010000547.1:0-294 GCF_048593855.1 Yersinia sp. 2542 StPb PI | reverse complement strand
ATATTTAAGATGCAGTCATATTTTGGCGAGTGAAAATAGCCATTCACATTACCAATGACGGCAACAAAATAAAGAGATGAATTTTTTCAGCCTAAGCTGAATAAGCAATGGGGGAATTAACGCGGGAAATCGTTGGCGAGGCGCTAATCTATATTAAACCAGGCTCGGCTATCGCCGGAGATACGTGCTTCGTAACGCAGTATAATGCGTATCGTGTCGATGGTGAATAATAGCATACCTTGATTGAAGAAATAAAAAGTGACCGCCAGCACAAAATATAATCAAATAAATCAA
>NZ_JAZGQA010000546.1:0-296 GCF_048593855.1 Yersinia sp. 2542 StPb PI | reverse complement strand
CTGATTGTGGCAGTGGTAAGACATTTCAAACAATAAAACAAATTAATAATAGCAATGATAAGTATATTTTAGTTCAAAACACAATCAAATTATTAGATAAGACATTTCAAGCAATCCCTGATAGCCGATTAATTATAAGTACTGGATTGACAGGTAATGTTCAAGCGGAAGTAGTACAGTTTCTTCTATGTCCAACGCACCGAGTGTTATTAATTACGGATAAAACATTTTTCAAATTAGATCCAAACTTACTATTAGGATGGAAAATTATTCTTGATGACGTTGTTTGTTTTCAC
>NZ_JAZGQA010000545.1:0-309 GCF_048593855.1 Yersinia sp. 2542 StPb PI | reverse complement strand
GGCTATAACTGTTAGCTCTTTAATATCTTTGGGGGATTGAGCAACATCCTACTGATTGAAAGACAAGTTAAGTACAACTATATAGCCTATATAATTGTTTCATTTCGTTTTTACTGCAAACTCCCCACTTCATTGAAATATTTAATGAATTCCCGCAATGACTTTAATCTCTGATTAGCATTCAAACTGGCATTCCTTTTCTCCACCTTAATATTATCACTATAAACAGTAGCCTGAGATTGAGATTGTGCACTTGATAAGCGGTTAAGCATAGATAATACCTTTATTTTAAACCAACCCTGTGCCCTA
>NZ_JAZGQA010000544.1:0-310 GCF_048593855.1 Yersinia sp. 2542 StPb PI | reverse complement strand
CGGGACTCGAGTACAGCAAGACGTTCAATCTTGCCCTTGGCACCCACCTCAGTGCCGAGCAGATGGCGGCATTGACCAGTAATATCGTGCTGATGGAAAGCCGCGAAGTCGCCGGGCAAACCGTGCTGGTACCGGTGGTGTATCTGGCGGGAGTGAAACCAGGCGACTTGCGTGCCAACGGGGCATTGATTGCCGCGAATAATATCGAATTAACCGATATGCAGGGTTTCACCAATCAGGGCGCGATGAAAGCCGGCAATAACCTGAGCATTAGCATGGCGCAAGGCATCACGCTCAATAACCGCGGCGG
>NZ_JAZGQA010000543.1:0-310 GCF_048593855.1 Yersinia sp. 2542 StPb PI | reverse complement strand
CGGGACTCGAGTACAGCAAGACGTTCAATCTTGCCCTTGGCACCCACCTCAGTGCCGAGCAGATGGCGGCATTGACCCGTAACATTGTGCTGATGGAAAGCCGCGAAGTCGCCGGGCAAACCGTGCTGGTGCCGGTGGTCTATCTGGCGGGGGTCAAGCCGGGCGATTTACAGGCCAACGGCGCATTAATTGCCGCCGAGAATATCAGCTTAACCGAGGTTCAGGGGTTCACTAATCAGGGCGCGATGAAAGCCGGCAATAACCTGAGCATTAGCATGGCGCAAGGCATCACGCTCAATAACCGCGGCGG
>NZ_JAZGQA010000542.1:0-311 GCF_048593855.1 Yersinia sp. 2542 StPb PI | reverse complement strand
CCATTTATGTGACATGGTTCAAAGTAAATAGTTTTAACTACTATCGCGTCTCTGTAAGAATTCTGTTAGATCCCAGGTGTAACAAGGGATTGTCGCTATTTTAAAGAGGATAATGTGAGGAATAAATAGTCTTGACGTGGTAGGTAATAATATTGTAGGCACAAGCGAATATAAGGAAAATATATCTCAGCCAAATATTTTCATATGGGTATTATTGATAGTTTTAATCACTTTTACACTACAAATGATCTTTGCTATTTGCTTGTAGGAAAAGGATGACCGATATACATGCCAAACCAAGGCATGACGGA
>NZ_JAZGQA010000541.1:0-312 GCF_048593855.1 Yersinia sp. 2542 StPb PI | reverse complement strand
ATGGTGGGTCGTGCGGGATTCGAACCTGCGACCAATTGATTAAAAGTCAACTGCTCTACCAACTGAGCTAACGACCCGCTGTAATGCGGTACTGCTTAACATAGTGGTGGGTCGTGCGGGATTACTTGTCCTGCGGACTCGCCCTTCGGGTCAACGCTACGCGTTGCTGTCTCGCTTCGCTCGGCTCGAACCTTTACGGTTCTCATCCCTACGATTTGATACCCTGATAACTCTGCATAATGGTGGGTCGTGCGGGATTCGAACCTGCGACCAATTGATTAAAAGTCAACTGCTCTACCAACTGAGCTAACG
>NZ_JAZGQA010000540.1:0-314 GCF_048593855.1 Yersinia sp. 2542 StPb PI | reverse complement strand
ACCAAATACGCCGTCAAGCCATAAACATAAGTTGATAGCTTCTTCATTTTCAAACTCATTAAATCCTAATGAAAATGACATATTAGCTAGTTTTTTCGTACACTCTTTTGCTTGTTCCAAGGCTAGATTTAAATACTCATCAAACTCTTTACCCGATCGCTCCTCTGGTTTAAATAGCTTAATTTCCTCTAAGGCCAGAACCGCTGTTGATATAGGTTTTGATATGTCGTGGGCAGAAGACGCGGCTTGCAGACCAAAAGAAAATATTATATCCGACTGTTTTTGATACTCTTTTGAGCGAATTAAATCATTAT
>NZ_JAZGQA010000053.1:0-24960 GCF_048593855.1 Yersinia sp. 2542 StPb PI | reverse complement strand
GTAATAAATACAAATAAACATCAAATTAATAACATTAAAAACACAAATTGAATTTATAACTCCCTCTGTGGCACGTCGATAACCCCAAAATAGAACAACGGTAACAATAATTAATCGAAATTGAGATGAGTCTCTCATTTTCCAGCCAGTTGGCTTATTTCTCCTCGATTCTAAGGCACCATTTTCTGCGATATGCCGAACAGTAACGCAGTTTATATCGCGATAATTCCGCCAGCACATCTGGCGTTGATCTTTTTCTTTCATTTATCGCGAATATGGTATAATCCTCTGAAAGCCCCCATCGCTTATAGATAGCCTGCCTTCATGACCATCCCCTACGCGACCCCGCTTTTAATGTAAAAATTATGTCAATTGTCGTATTCACCAAAACAATAGTTGACCACCGGTGTCTGAAGAAATGTATCGCTATCGAGTTACATCCATATGCGTTACAAACCCGCACTTAACGCATAACGATAGAGTTCATATGATAAAGCCGCAGAAATTCCATATCTCACTGCTCCACCCGCGCTACTGGCTGACCTGGTTTGGCCTGGGGGTATTATTTCTGTTAGTCCAACTCCCCTACCCGCTGTTAAACAAGTTAGGAATTTGGTTGGGGCGTACCTCAATGCGCTTCCTGAAACGGCGGGTATCTATCGCCCGGCGCAATCTGGAGCTTTGTTTCCCTGATATGGATAAGCAAACTCTTGAACGGACTATCGTCGGTAATTTTGAATCCTTAGGCATGGGGTTGCTGGAAACCGGCATGGCCTGGTTTTGGCCCGATGCGCGCATTAAGCGCTGGTTTACCGTGACGGGTCTGGATAACCTGAAAAAAGCGCAGCAAGGACAGCGCGGCGTACTGGTGATTGGCGTCCATTTTATGTCGCTGGAACTTGGCGGCCGCGTAATGGGGCAATGCCAGCCAATGATGGCGATGTATCGCCCGCATAACAATAAAGTGATGGAATTAGTGCAGACCTGGGGCCGTATGCGCTCGAATAAGGCCATGCTGGACCGTAAAGATCTTCGTGGCATGGTGCAGGCATTGAAAAAAGGTGAAGCTGTGTGGTTTGCACCGGATCAGGATTACGGCCCACGTGGCAGTGTGTTTGCACCACTGTTCGCCGTCAATCAGGCCGCGACCACCAGTGGCACTTTTATGTTGGCCCGGCTAGCCAAACCGGCACTGTTGCCATTGGTTTTACTGCGTAAAACAGATGGTAGCGGCTATGACTTGCTGATCCAGCCGGCATTAGAAGACTATCCGCTTGATGATGAGATAGCGGCCGCCAGCTATATGAACAAAGTTATCGAAAAAGAGATCATGCGCGCACCTGAGCAATATCTGTGGCTACACCGCCGCTTTAAAACCCGCCCAGCCGGTGCGCCATCGCTGTATTAAGCATCAACAAGATCTGTCATAAAAACCCGGCCTATGTCGGGTTTTTTATTAGCTAACATCCACTCAATATCGCGAAGCTATAACTGCGCTTCAGCTTCATCGGGATCATCTATCGCATCGTCTGGTGTGATAAGCGCACGCCCCGGCAACGTTTTGCATGCAGGCCCACCGGTAGGGGGGGCTGTAGTGGGATAACTCTCCTGCGGCGAGACATAAACTGGCGTGGTTGCCACGAAGCCATCACTGAATGTGGCCTCGATAAAGGTCGCCTGCCAACCGGTAGCTGGCGTGCTAAGTGCAACTTCAAGGGTATTACCCGGGGCCACGGCCAACGGAAATGCGCTATATCTTATATCGCACGCATAGCGGAAATCGCGAGCATCGGGGTTAGCTGCGGTCCATAACAGCACCTTTTCTGGCGTCTCTGACAGACTAACCGTGACGGTTTGCACCTTATCTTTCATTGCCAGAGTGGTATTCAACTGCGGCATCGGTGTGGCTTGCCGTAAACGGTTAACAAAGGTGATCAACGACTGTTCGCTAAATGCTTTAATACCAGAGTGACTGGAGTTAGGTACAACCCGCAACGTTTTATCACCGGGTAATTTGTCATAATAAAAATCCGTATTATCAGGCACGTAGAAATCATCACCACTGGCATTAATAATGTATTTCGCAATACTGAGCCGGGGTTGATACTCACTCGTCAGGTACTGTAGGGGATCCATAATCTGCATCAGTTTGGCAAAGCCGGGGGTACTCAGTTTCTTATCAATCTCTTCCTGATAGTAGGGGGTGAAGGCTATAGGCCAGTTGCCACCATAAGATTGATACATATGTTCCAATGCGGCGCGGGTATCCAGCAGATCAATCACAAAAGGCACAATAGCCTCCACACGTGAATCCGCAATTGCCGTCAGCCAACTGGTCCAGCCACGCTTGGATAAACCGGTGACAATAAAACTGTCTAAGGCTTTTTCCGGTAAGGCTTGCTGTGCCATGGTCATCGCCTGAGAAATCGCCGCCACCATCGGGACATGTAGCGGTAATATTGAACGGGCTTCTGGGGCATCTATAAATAAAGTCCAACTACGCGCAACACTATAATCTTCCTTACGCGGATTCCCATCTTGTTGATATTCAAGGTACTGATTGGGAATGGTGCTAATGGCAATCACCACCGTGTCAGTTGAGCGGGCAATATTTTGCAAGGTCTCGATAGCAAAATCGCCAGGACCGGAGGGAGGAATGGTTTCAGTACCATAGTTGGTACCATTATTGATGACCACCAGCGCCTTGGTGGACGTGCTATTTTCGGGAATAAAGATCTCCACTTCATGCTGCCATGCAGCAGGGGAGACTAAGCTCTCCGGCGACCAATTCTGCGAGGTCAGTTGGTAACGGCGCCACTCCAACCCCGGCAGGTTTTCCTGACTGAGCAAGTTATAGATAAGGGGTTCTGCGGCCAGCTTTTCTCTGTAACAAGACAGAACCTGAGTAAAATCGGTATCACTGCATTTTGCAGTTTCAACATTCACCTGTGCCAGACAACTGGCGGTAAACAGCAATGGCAGCCCGCACATCAGGGCGGTTAAATAACGAGGCATAATCCCTATCCTTCTCTCTAATGTGTTTACGTTAAAACACTCCCAAGAGGATTAGATAACGGATCAGAGATTTAAAAAATCCGAATTTCACCTGTCTATGCCGCTTTTTATGTTATTACATTGACGAAATGTATACCTCAGTCTGGTTCAATTACTCTTATCTCTCGTTCATCGCTGTATATAAGAATTTTCTGCACTAAAAAGTATCAATCCGCCGTTAAATGCGCCATTTAAGTGCATCCTACCCGGTCAGAAATTACCTACAAAGAGTTAACGCTAAGTAATTACTCATATCATCAATGAAATGCAACTCTGGCATCCCATTTGCTAATACCAAACTGGCTACACGCCAACAGACAGCGACGGTGCATCACTGGTGCGCTACAAAATTAAAATAGGCTCGACTTTGCCTCACAGGACGCTTTCATGAAGAAAATAATGATTTCAACACTGGTTGCCGCCGCCTCATTAGTGGCATTAGCGGGTCAGGCCCACGCGGGCACTACTTTGGATGCGGTGAAGAAAAAAGGTTTTGTACAATGTGGTATCAGTGATGGGTTGCCCGGTTTCTCCTATGCAGATGCCAGCGGCAAGTTCTCTGGTCTGGATGTCGATGTCTGCCGTGGCGTAGCTGCTGCCATTTTTGGTGATGCAGAAAAAGTAAAATACACCCCGCTTACCGCAAAAGAGCGTTTTACCGCCCTGCAATCGGGTGAAGTTGATATTTTGTCACGTAACACCACCTGGACTTCATCCCGTGATGCTGGCATGGGGATGTTATTTACCGGAGTGAACTATTACGACGGTATCGGCTTCCTGACCCACAATAAAGCGGGGCTGAAAAGCGCCAAAGAGCTGGACGGGGCGACGGTGTGTATTCAGGCCGGTACAGATACTGAGTTGAACGTCGCTGATTACTTTAAAGCCAATAAAATGCAATACACTCCAGTTACCTTCGACCGTTCTGACGAAAGTGCCAAGGCATTGGATTCCGGGCGCTGTGACACATTGGCCTCTGACCAATCACAACTGTACGCACTGCGTATCAAATTAGGTAAACCAGACGAATTTATAGTATTACCGGAAGTTATCTCTAAAGAACCACTGGGACCGGTTGTGCGCCGGGGTGATGAGGACTGGTTCGCCATCGTGCGCTGGACACTGTTTGCCATGTTAAATGCTGAAGAGATGGGTGTGACGTCGAAAAACGTCGAAGCACTGGCAGCAAAACCAACCACACCGGATATGGCCCATCTGTTAGGTCAGGAAGGCAACTATGGTAAAGATCTGAAAGTGCCTAACGATTGGGTGGTTAAAATCGTGAAACAAGTGGGTAACTACGGCGAAAGCTTCGACCGTAACGTCGGTTTGGGCAGTGAGCTGAAAATAAAACGCGGCCAGAATGCGCTGTGGAACAATGGCGGTCTCCAGTACGCGCCTCCGGTTCGCTGATTACTGATTACCTCTCCGGCAGGCCCGCCCTGCCGGATGTATTATCCAGACCGAGGCCCACACTATGTCACAACGCCCAACCGTCAAAGGTGCCTTTTCGCTGACCAATCCAGCGGTACGCGCCTGGTTGTATCAAATTATCGCGCTATTGATACTGATCGGATGCGGTGCGTATCTTTTCCATAACACCATTACCAACCTGTCGACCCGGGGCATCACCTCCGGCTTTGCTTTCCTGAATAACAGCGCCGGTTTTGGTATTGTTCAGCATCTTATCGATTATGAGCAAGGTGATACCTACGGCCGGGTGTTTTTGGTCGGGTTATTCAATACCTTGCTGGTATCAGTATTATGTATTTTCTTTGCGTCGATCCTCGGGTTCTTCCTTGGGCTGGCGCGTTTATCTGATAACTGGCTGTTACGCAAACTGTCCACTATCTATATCGAGACATTCCGTAATATCCCGCCCTTGCTGCAAATCTTCTTCTGGTATTTCGCGGTATTACGCAATCTACCGGGGCCACGACAGAGTCTGGATGCCTTCGGTGTGGCTTTTCTCAGCAACCGTGGCTTGTATCTGCCATCACCGGAGTTTGCTGCCGGTTTTATACCCGCCATACTCGCTGTGCTGCTGGCCGTTGTTATCACCGTGGCGCTGTATCGCTATAACCATTTCCGTCAGTTACATACCGGTCAGTTTCACCGCACCTGGCCGATGGCCTTACTACTGTTGATGGCTCTACCAGCAGCGGCCCATTTTCTGTATGGCTCGGCACTGCATTGGGATCTACCGCAGTTACGCGGCTTTAACTTTAAAGGTGGCCTGGTTCTTATCCCTGAATTGGCGGCCTTGACCTTGGCACTGTCAGTTTATACCTCGACCTTTATTGCTGAGGTGATTCGTTCAGGCATTCAGTCCGTGCCCTATGGTCAGCATGAAGCAGCCCGTTCACTGGCGCTGCCCAACACCGTCACCTTGCGTCAGGTTATTCTGCCACAGGCGTTACGGGTCATCATTCCGCCACTCACCAGTCAATACCTGAACATCGTCAAAAACTCCTCACTGGCAGCCGCTATCGGCTATCCAGATATGGTGTCGTTGTTTGCCGGCACAGTGCTGAACCAGACTGGTCAGGCGATAGAAACCATCGCCATTACCATGTCAGTCTATTTGGTTATTAGCCTATCCATTTCATTTTTAATGAATCTCTACAACCGGCGGATCGCGCTGGTAGAGCGCTAAGGGAAGCGAATGACGATGACACTAACCCGTGAACCACCCAGCACAGTACGGCCGGGCAACCCGTTAAGCCGGATGGTGTTTTGGGCGAGAAAGAATTTGTTTTCCAGTTGGACTAATAGTCTGCTGACGCTGCTGTGCCTGTGGCTGATGTGGCAATTGATCCCGCCATTACTGAATTGGACTATTTTTAACGCCAACTGGCTAGGTACATCGCGCACTGATTGTACCCGTGAGGGTGCCTGCTGGGTGTTTATTCATGCGCGCTTTGGCCAATTTATGTATGGCCTTTATCCCATTGAGCAGCGCTGGCGCATCAACACCACCTTGATCATCGGATTGCTGACGCTCATTCCATTGTTCTGGCGCGCTATGCCACATCGAGGCCGCTATTTGGCGGTGTGGATGGTGGCGTACCCACTGCTGGTGTGGTTGATGTTATATGGCGGTTTCCTCGGGTTAACCCGGGTTGAGACCCGCCAGTGGGGCGGCCTGACACTGACGCTGATCATTGCCGCAGTAGGTATTGCCGGTGCGCTACCGCTGGGGATTTTATTGGCCTTGGCCCGCCGTTCGAGTATGCCAGTGGTGCGTATTCTGTCAGTGGTATTTATCGAGTTCTGGCGCGGGGTGCCGCTAATCACCGTGCTGTTTATGTCCTCGGTGATGTTGCCGCTGTTTATGACCGAAGGCACCAGCATCGACAAACTGATCCGTGCCTTGGTCGGGGTGGTATTGTTCCAATCGGCCTATGTGGCAGAAGTGGTGCGCGGCGGGTTACAGGCCTTGCCCAGAGGACAGACCGAAGCCGCCGAGTCACTGGGGCTGGGCTATTGGAAAACCCAAGGGCTGGTCATTTTGCCACAAGCCCTGAAGATGGTGATCCCCGGGTTGGTAAACACCATTATCGCCCTGTTTAAAGATACCAGTCTGGTTATCATCATTGGTCTGTTTGATTTGTTCAGCAGCGTGCAACAAGCCACCGTCGACCCTGCCTGGTTGGGGATGTCGACCGAAGGCTATGTCTTTGCCGCCGCTGTCTATTGGATTTTCTGTTTCAGCATGTCGCGCTACAGCCAGCATCTGGAAAAGCGCTTTCACACCGGACGTTCCACACATTGAGGCATAACATGAGCGACAATCAGCCAACTCCAGGTGATAAAATGATGATTACGCTGGAAAACGTCAATAAGTGGTACGGGCAGTTCCACGTATTGAAAGATATCAATTTACATGTGCGCCCTGGCGA
This sequence comes from Yersinia sp. 2542 StPb PI, assembly GCF_048593855.1. Taxonomy (NCBI): domain Bacteria; kingdom Pseudomonadati; phylum Pseudomonadota; class Gammaproteobacteria; order Enterobacterales; family Yersiniaceae; genus Yersinia; species Yersinia sp. 2542 StPb PI. The sequence goes on along the minus strand of NZ_JAZGQA010000053.1, from coordinate 18,004 downwards.
ACGCATCGTACTTTGCGGTCCTTCTGGCTCAGGTAAATCTACCACTATCCGCTGCATCAACCATCTGGAAGAGCATCAGCAGGGGAAAATCATGGTGGATGGCATCGAACTTAACGATGACCTGCGCAATATTGAACGGGTACGTACCGAGGTCGGCATGGTGTTCCAACACTTCAATCTGTTCCCGCACTTAACGGTGATGCAAAACTGCACGCTGGCGCCAAGCTGGGTACGTAAGATGCCAAAGAAAGAGGCCGACGAATTGGCAATGCATTATTTAGAACGAGTGCGGATTGCAGAGCACGCCCATAAGTTCCCCGGCCAACTTTCCGGTGGCCAGCAGCAGCGGGTGGCAATCGCCCGTTCGCTGTGTATGAAACCCAAAATCATGCTATTTGATGAACCAACCTCGGCGCTGGACCCTGAGATGGTGAAAGAAGTGCTGGATACCATGATCAGTCTGGCAAATGAAGGCATGACCATGTTGTGTGTAACCCACGAGATGGGTTTTGCCCGTACCGTTGCCGATCGGGTTATTTTTATGGACCGTGGGGAGATAGTGGAACAAGCACCACCCGCCGAATTCTTTTCTAACCCGAAATCAGAGCGCACCCAGGCGTTTCTGGCGCAGGTTATTCATTAACTGATTCATTACTTTGGGTTTTCCATTGCGTACTTGCGGGTGAGGGTGTCCTCACCCTTTTTATAAACCGGCCACCGAACGGCAGCCGGATTTAAGAAGCGTTAACCTTCTTTTTCGATCAGCAGCGCTTCCAGCAAATCCAAATCGTGCAGCAGTTTTTGCAGCGTTTCATTGCTGATTTTCTGCGTCGCACGCAGGTGATACAGTTCCCCACGCTCGGCTCGTAATGCGGTTAAACGAAAACGCCGCTCCAGATTCTCAACCAGCAAGGTGTTCTCAATTTCATCCTTACTGCCGGTACGCCGTCGCAATGTCCCGATAACTCGTGAACTGATCTCTTTTAGCAACTCTGGGTCAATATTCTCCTCGCTGCTGGCTGCCAGCCGCTCTTCCATTTTATTCAGGCTAACAATTGCCACCTCGGCAGTCGCCGCCCGGGCGAAACGCACTTCTTCACGGCTGGCACTTTTATCTGCTACCACCACACCACGCAGCAATGGCGGCAAAGCAATCACCCCGATAATAACCGACAGCAGAATCACACCGGTGGCGATAAATACCAACTGGTAACGGGATGGGAAGGCTGAACCATCGCTGAGGAATAACGGAATAGAGAGGACACCGGCAAGAGTAATCGCTCCCCGTACCCCTGCGAATGACGCCACCCACAGTTCACGTGTGGTGTAATTGCCAAACTCCAGTGGCCGTTTGGTCAGGATGCGTTTACTGATTTTCTTCATCGACCATAGCCAGCTAAAGCGCAGTACCAACAACGCACCATAAATAATGGCAACATCCGCGAAGAGGTTCCAGGTTTGAATGGTTGGGTCCAGTTCAGCCTGTATGATTGATGTTTCCAAAATCCCCGGTAATTGCAGCCCCAACAGGATGAACACCATGCCGTTAAACACAAACTCCAGCATCGACCACACGCTGTCAGCACGTAACCGCATCGTCAATGGCGCATTACGGATAACCCCGGACTGACTGATGGTCATCCCTGCCGCCACTGCGGCCAGAATGCCGGAGACGCCAATATGCTCAGCAATCAGATAAGAAGCGAACGGCAACAGCAGCAGTAAGACAATTTGTGTTGCCGGATCATCACCACTCCAGCGGCTCATCAGGCGCAGTGACTTACTGTATAGCCAGGTTACCGCCACACCAGCCAGCAGGCCACCAATCGCCACTTTTAGGAACTCAAGTGTGGCACCAGACACGGTAAAGACCATCGTCCCCATTGCAACCGCAATGGCAAACTTTAGCGCAACCAGACCAGAGGCATCATTCATCAACGCCTCCCCTTCTAATACGCCCATAATCGATTTAGGTATGCGCCCTTTCCCCACAATGCCGGATAATGCCACAGCATCGGTTGGCGACAATACCGCCGCCAGTGCAAACGCGGCTACCAGCGGAATACCCGGCACCATCCAGTAAATCAGATAGCCGATACCCACCACGGTGACCAGCACCAATGCCAGCGCCAGACCAAATATCTCCCGCCCATGGTGAATAAACTCTCGTGTCGGTGTTTTCCAGCCGTCGGCAAAGAGCAGCGGTGGAATAAACAGTACCAGGAATAATTCCGGGTCAAAATCGACATGCAAACCAAAGTGGGGGAAGGCCAACAAGGCACCACAGACAATCTGCATCAGAGGAAGGGGGATTTGAAACGGCAACATCCGAGTGACAACGCCGGAAAGCGACACCACCAGAATCAGGATGAGGATTGTAAAAAAGATTTCCATGCTTTCCTTAGACTCAACTCAACACAACTCAATATAAGATTTAACCTCACCCGCCCGTAGACAGGGCCGGAGTTTAGCTTTTGATAGTAGATCACTTTTTTGTTAAACGGGGAAAAAACCTGTAACTGATGGCAGGAAAAAACAAAGAAAATAGGGTTATTAAAAACCGCTGTGGCATCGGGGACAGCGTCACCCCGATGCCAGCAAAAACTCATCGCTTAGATTGCCCAGCCACCCGCATAGAATGCCACTAACGCGATAGCGATAATCACAGTACCGACATTCAGTTTACGCCATTCACCGGAACAGATACGGCCAATAACCAGCGAGCTGAAGCCCAACATAATACCGGTGACGATATTACAAGTCAGCACGATAAACACGGCACAGAGCAGGCCAGACATCGCATCAACAAAGTCTTCGAAATCCAGTTTGGATACGTTGCTCAACATCAGCAACCCTACATACATCAGAGCCGGTGCCGTCGCATAAGCCGGAACCAAATAGGATAGTGGCGACAGGAACAGCATCAGCAGGAACAAAATACCTACCACGGTAGCGGTCAAACCGGTTTTACCACCAGCGGCAGTACCGGCGGCAGATTCGATATAAACCGCCGCAGGCGCAGCGCCCACCAAACCAGCAAAAATGCTGCTGACGGAGTCAGATGTCAGAGCTTTACCGCCGCTGATGATCTGGCCGTCTTTATCCAACAAATTAGCCTGACCCGCTACCGCGCGGATAGTCCCGGTGGCATCAAATACGGCAGTCATCACTAATGCCAATACACTTGGCAGCACCACAGGTTTCAATGCACCCATGATATCAAGGCTGAAAATCAATGAATTGCCGTTAGCATCCGCCAGGCTTGGCATCGCAAACAGCCCTTGATAGGTCACACTCGGATCAAAAATCAGGCCGATAACCGAGATGGCGATGATCACCAGCAGAATGCCACCCGGCACTCGCAGTTTTTCCAGACCGAAAATCACCGCCAGCCCCAGCAAAGTCATCATGACCGGGAAAGAGGTAAATGCACCCAGTGCAACCGGTAAACCTTCAATCGGGTTTTTGATAACCAGGCCGACACCGTTTGCTGCAATCAGCAACAGGAACAAGCCGATACCGATACCGGTACCATGTGCCACGCCCATCGGCAAATTACGCAATATCCATGAACGGATACCGGTCACAGAGATAATAGTGAACAGCACCCCCATCAGGAATACTGCCCCCAATGCCACAGGAATACTGATGTGTTGCCCCAGCACCAAGCTGAATGCCGTAAACGCTGTCAGTGATATGGCGCAACCAATCGCCATCGGCAAGTTGGCCCACAACCCCATCAACAAAGAACCAAGACCGGCAACCAGACAGGTTGCCACAAACACCGCTGTTGGTGGGAAACCCGCTTTGCCAAGCATACTTGGTACAACAATGACCGAGTAGACCATGGCGAGAAAGGTTGTCAGGCCAGCCAGCACTTCCTGGCGTACATTACTGCCGCGTTCACTAAGCTTGAAAAATGCATCAAGCGAACCTTTTGGCGTTACTGCCCGGTTCACTTGAGGGTTGGTGCTAGACATGGTTATGTCCCCTGTGTGTCATTTTAAAGTAGTCAGCAAGTCAGGCGCCCTTCCCTACGTAATCGTTTCCGTTTTTGCCGATTAACTCGACAACGCCTCCAACATCTTCATGGTGGAGAAAATAGCAAACGATTAGCTGGAAGCACGCATGACTGAAAAAAAATCGAAGGAAACAATCCCCCCGCAATAAGCGTATTGGAAGGCAAACGATTATCTAGCTATTGGCAGCGACTAATCAACACCAGATAGCGACATTTATTGCATTTTTTTACATTAATTTGTCGGGGAGCATTAATTTGACGGGAAACAAAAGTGTGAGTAGCCTCACACTCATTTACTTTGCGTGGCAATGATGCCGAATCATCGGTTATCAGCCTTCCAGTTTGTAAGCTCCGCCCTTCTCAATCGCCTGTTGGTAGGCTGGGCGCTGATGAATACGCACTAAGAAATCTTGCAGTTTCGGGAACCCCTCAAGACCACCACGGGTGTTGATTGCCTCGATAGGAAAACTCATCTGAATATCCGCCGCGCTGAAATCACTGCCAGCAAACCACTGATTATTCGTCAAATGCTGTTCCAGATAATCGCGGTGAGTAGCAATTTGCTTATTCAGATAACTTTTCTGTACGCCATCACCCAGAGCCTTGGCAACCGGGCGAATAATCCACGGCACTGGCGGCCCACCCAATCGGCTAAAGATAAGTTTCATCACCAGCAAGGGCATCAATGAGCCTTCGGCATAGTGCATCCAGTAACGGAACTGTTGACGATCATAGTGACCGGTGGGCTTAAATAGCCCCTGTGCATCATAGGTTTCCTGTAAATACTCAATAATGGCACCAGACTCCGCCAAGGTGAGATCACCATCAGTAATCACCGGTGATTTCCCCAATGGATGGATTTTTTTCAATTCTGGTGGTGCCAGTAAGCTGCCGGGGTCGCGCTGATAGCGCTTCAACTCATAAGGAACTTGCAGTTCCTCCAGCATCCACAAGATACGTTGTGAACGTGAATTATTCAGATGGTGAACCGTGACCATGACCAAGCTCCATATGATGAACATCAGAGTATTGATTATAGTGATAAAATCATTTTTTGGTTTGCAAAGCTGCCAACACCGATTTTAAGAAAGCAAAAACAGATATATCGAGGTATAAAAATCTCATCCCTCAGGCGCGGCTTAACACCAACAAAAAGCCCTGTCGAGACAGGGCTTTATTTTCCTAATCAGCACTGTTGTGCTTAAAAAACAGCGCCATCAGAACGGGATATCATCATCGAAATCCATTGGTGGCTCATTGCCGCCTTGTGGTTGTGCTGCTGGTGCAGACTGGGCCGGACGTGAAGTCTGACCGCCGCTGAACTGGTTACCACCTTGTGGCTGCTGAGGTTGACCCCAACCGCCTTGCGCCCCGCCGTCTTGTGGTGCACCACCACCTGCCGGAGCACCGCCGCCCTGACGGCCACCCAGCATTTGCATGGTGCCGCCCACATTAACCACAACTTCTGTGGTGTATTTCTCAACACCAGCCTGATCTGTCCATTTACGGGTTTGCAGTGCGCCTTCAATATAAACCTGAGAGCCTTTACGCAGATATTCACCCGCCACTTCTGCCAGTTTGCCGAACAACACCACACGGTGCCATTCAGTTTTTTCTTTCTGCTCGCCGGTGGCTTTATCACGCCAGCTTTCGGAAGTGGCCAGGGTGATATTGGCAACAGCTCCGCCGTTTGGCATGTAGCGGACTTCCGGGTCTTGGCCCAAATTCCCGACCAAAATCACTTTGTTTACGCCTCTGCTGGCCATGTGAACTCTCCTGATGAAGTAAATTTTGTACAGTACATGCTCTAAATAATTCGAGTTGCAGGAAGGCGGCAAACGAGATAATCCCGATGAGCTTACTGTCGTAAGTGATTCGGGTTATTAAGTGTAGCTAACGCACATGCAACTTGAAGTATGACGAGTATAAGCGAGTAAGTTTAACACGCTAGCAGGTAAACGGCACAGTAGATCATAACTGCGAAATGTGTTGCAGTTTTATCATGACATCTGCCTTAATTGCACTCGAATACTGGATATCCATTCAGGTTTTTTTGTGTCATAATTATCCGTTTCGTACTGGCTGTGTCCTTTTTTGACGCTGCAAAATGCGTCTATACATTACTCAAAGTAATTGGAGTTGCAGGTAGGCGGCGAGCGAGTCCCTATGAGCTTACAGCCAGTAAGTGATTAGGTGAGTGAACGCAGCCAACAACCCTGCGGCTTCAAGTACGAAGAGTAAAAAAGGGCACGGGAGAGGCTCAGTTTACATCCGGGAAGTGTTTGAATGGATAATATAGAAGTTCGGGGCGCTCGCACCCATAATCTTAAGAATATCAACCTGATTATCCCGCGCGACAAACTGATCGTGGTCACCGGTCTATCGGGTTCAGGCAAATCCTCACTGGCTTTTGATACCTTGTATGCCGAGGGGCAACGCCGTTATGTTGAGTCTCTTTCCGCCTATGCGCGCCAATTTCTATCGCTGATGGAAAAACCGGATGTCGACCATATTGAAGGTCTGTCACCGGCAATCTCTATTGAGCAAAAATCAACTTCGCATAACCCACGTTCGACTGTGGGTACCATCACTGAAATCCATGATTATCTGCGTTTGCTGTTCGCCCGTGTCGGTGAACCACGCTGCCCAGATCACGATGTTACGCTAGCCGCGCAAACCGTCAGTCAGATGGTGGATAACGTCATCAGTCAGCCGGAAGGCCGCCGCTTGATGTTACTGGCTCCGGTGGTAAAAGATCGCAAAGGCGAACATACCAAAACGCTGGAAGGTCTGGCTATGCAGGGCTATATCCGGGCGCGGATCGATGGCGAGGTGTGTGATCTGTCTGATCCACCGAAATTAGAACTGCAAAAAAAACATACCATTGAAGTGGTGGTCGATCGCTTCAAAGTGCGTGAAGATCTGGCTCAGCGTCTGGCTGAATCATTTGAAACGGCACTGGAGCTTTCTGGTGGTACTGCCGTCGTTGCCGATATGGACGACCCTCACGCCGAAGAGTTGCTGTTCTCCGCCAACTTTGCCTGCCCGATTTGCGGCTACAGTATGAGTGAGTTGGAACCACGCCTGTTCTCCTTTAACAACCCGGCGGGCGCCTGCCCAACTTGTGACGGCTTAGGGGTACAGCAGTTCTTTGATCCAGACCGTGTATTACAGAATCCAGAGCTGTCGCTGGCGGGTGGTGCCATCCGTGGTTGGGATCGCCGCAACTTCTATTACTTCCAGATGCTGCGTTCACTGGCAGATCATTATAAGTTTGATATCGAAACGCCATTTAACTCGCTCGATAGCGCGATACAGCACGCCGTTTTATACGGTTCTGGCAAAGATACCATTGAATTCAAATACATTAACGATCGGGGTGATACCACCGTTCGCCGCCACCCATTTGAAGGGGTGTTGCACAATATGGAACGTCGCTATAAAGAGACGGAATCCAGTGCAGTACGTGAGGAACTGGCCAAATATATTAGCAATCGCTCCTGTGCTTCATGCCACGGTACTCGCTTGCGCCGCGAAGCGCGTTATGTGTTTGTCGAAAACACCACTTTGCCCGAGATTTCTGAACTGAGCATCGGCCACGCACTGACCTTCTTCCAAAACATGAAACTAAGTGGTCAGCGGGCGCAAATTGCTGAGAAAGTACTGAAAGAGATTGGCGATCGGCTGAAGTTCCTGGTTAACGTCGGGCTGAATTATCTGTCGTTGTCCCGTTCGGCGGAAACACTGTCTGGTGGTGAAGCGCAACGTATCCGTTTGGCCAGTCAAATTGGCGCCGGCTTGGTGGGTGTCATGTATGTACTGGATGAACCGTCCATCGGCTTGCACCAACGTGATAATGAACGGTTGCTGGAAACGTTGATTCATCTGCGCAATCTGGGTAACACCGTGATTGTAGTGGAACATGATGAAGACGCTATCCGCGCAGCCGACCATGTGATTGATATTGGCCCGGGTGCGGGTGTGCATGGTGGTGAGGTGGTGGCCGAAGGGACCGTTGAGGACATCATGGCTGAGCCTAAGTCACTGACCGGTCAGTTCCTTAGCGGCAAACGAGAAATCGCCATACCTGCGCAACGCGTGCCGGGGGACCCAACCAAAGTGTTAAAACTGATTGGTGCCAGCGGCAATAACCTGAAAGATGTCACGCTGACCCTGCCGGTCGGGCTGTTTAGCTGTATTACCGGGGTTTCTGGCTCAGGTAAGTCAACGCTTATCAACGACACCTTATATTGTATCGCCCAGCGCCAGTTGAACGGCGCGACCAGCAACGAACCGGCGCCATTCCGTGAAATTCAAGGCTTGGAGCATTTCGATAAAGTCATCGATATTGACCAAAGCCCGATTGGCCGGACGCCACGCTCTAACCCGGCGACCTATACCGGTATCTTTACCCCCATTCGTGAGCTGTTTGCCGGTGTTCCTGAATCACGTACCCGTGGTTATACGCCAGGCCGCTTCAGCTTTAACGTCAAAGGGGGTCGTTGCGAGGCCTGCCAGGGCGACGGGGTGATTAAAGTCGAAATGCATTTTCTGCCCGATATCTATGTGCCATGCGACCAGTGTAAAGGTAAGCGTTATAACCGTGAAACGCTGGAAGTAAAATACAAAGGTAAAAGTATCCACGAAGTGCTGGCGATGACTATCGAAGAGGCTCGCGAGTTCTTTGATGCGGTTCCGGCACTGGCGCGTAAGCTGCAAACACTGATAGATGTGGGCCTGTCCTATATCTGTCTGGGGCAATCTGCGACTACGCTGTCGGGTGGTGAAGCGCAACGGGTGAAACTGTCGCGTGAACTATCAAAACGCGGCACCGGTCAGACGCTCTATATTCTGGACGAGCCGACTACCGGTCTGCATTTTGCTGATATTCAGCAACTGCTGGCGGTGTTGCATCAGCTGCGCGATCAGGGCAATACCATTGTGGTCATTGAGCACAATCTGGATGTGATTAAGACTGCTGATTGGATTGTCGATCTGGGGCCAGAAGGCGGTAGTGGCGGTGGCGAGATTCTGGTCGCCGGTACACCAGAGACTGTTGCAGAATGCGCCGCGTCACATACCGCACGCTTCCTCAAGCCAATGCTGCAACGTAAGTAGAGCATCAAATAATCTATCAGCATCCAAAATCATTGGAGCTGCAGGTTGGCAACCCGTGAACAACAAATCAGCCAGGCCCAAGGATGGGCCAAATAATGAACCTGGCTAACAACCCTGCAACTCCAAGTACCAAGGGGGTATCAAACAGCCAGCTCCTGTCGCCTATGTTCCGGTAACCCCTGCAATACCAATTGATAAGAGCGGTCAATTAACGAGTAAAATTGTGAGTTCGGTAATTGTCCATCCAGAAACACCGTGTTCCAGTGCGCTTTATTCAAGTGTTCACTCGGCACGATCTCCGGATGTTGCTCTCGCAAACTCTCCGCCAACTCAGGGCTGGTTTTTACCGAAATAGAGGGCCGCCCACCAATTTCACCCACCATCGCAAACATCACATCGGCTACTTTAATCTGATTGGTCTGCCATTCCTCATGATCACTCTGCTCTGCCCCCGGTTTAGACATGCAGTATTCCAATAATGCTGAATTATTCATTGGGTTATCTCCTGTAATGGGCCAGTGCCGTCTAGCGAAAGGGCCTCATAGCGTATTCATTCCATCGGATACAGCAACATGCTGAAGTATTAGCTTGCACTTATAACAGAAGATTTACTGTGAGCGATGAATGATCATTGGGCATGGGGCTGCCACCTTATTTAGTATATTCTTTAATCGATTTACAGCCATTGGCGGAGGGCTAACCAGACAGGTTATGTGGATAAGTGACGGAAAGATGGTGGAAAAAATAAAGCAAAAAGGCGATATTTCTATCGCCTTAAACAGTTCGTCGTCTCAGATAACGCGGATCTCTAATTACTGTACTGCCGCAAACGCAGCTGCTACCCGCTGAACATTGCTGTGGTTGACGCCTGCCATACACATCCTGCCGCTGGCAATCAGATACACGCCAAACTCGTCACGCAGACGGTCCACTTGAGCGGCACTAAAACCGGTATAGCTGAACATGCCACGCTGTTGCAGTAAGTAATCAAAATTGCGATTGGGTAGTGCTGCCTTCAAGGCTTCCACCAACGTGCTGCGCATTTCAATAATACGCCGACGCATCTGCTCCACTTCAGCCTGCCATTGCGCCCGTAACTCGCTGTCATGCAGTACTTTTGAAACAACCTGTGCACCAAAGTTTGGCGGGCTGGAATAGTTACGCCGCACCGTGGCTTTCAGTTGCCCCAATACCCGACCAGCAGCTTCTTCACTTTCACATACCACGGAAAGGCCACCGACCCGTTCGTTATACAGAGAGAAGATTTTAGAGAAGGAGTTACTGACCAGACAGGGTAACTCCGCTGCCGCCATGGCTCGAATCGCATAAGCATCTTCATTCAGCCCAGCACCAAAACCCTGATAGGCAATATCCAGGAACGGGATCAGATCCCGGTCTTTAGCCGCGCCAATAACCTGATCCCACTGTGCATTCGTCAGATCAGATCCGGTTGGGTTATGGCAGCAAGGATGGAGCAAAACAATGCTTCTGGCCGGTAACTGCTGCAACGTTGCCAGCATTTGATCGAATTTTACGCCCAGCTTGTCATTATCAAAGTACGGGTAGGTATTCACCTTAAACCCTGCGCCACTGAAAATAGCGACATGGTTTTCCCACGTAGGGTCACTGACCCACACCTGAGAATCTGGGAAATAGGAATGAAGGAAATCAGCACCCACTTTCAATGCACCGGAGCCACCGACAGTTTGGATAGTCGCTACTCGTTGCTGAGCCAGCATAGGGTGATCGCTGCCAAATAGTAGCTGCAAAATAGCAGTACGATAAGATTGCAGACCTTCCATCGGCAAGTAAACCGGTGTCCCATGTGGCTGAGCATTCAATTGGGTTTCAGCGGTATCCACTGCCTGCATTTGCGGGATCTCACCCTGCTCATTGTAATAAAGCCCGATACTCAGATTCACTTTATGTGCCCGGCTATCGGCTTTAAAACTCTCCATCAATGACAGGATCGGGTCACCTGCATAGGCATCAACATTTTGGAACACGGCGCTGCTCTCCTGGATTGATAATAATTGTCTATACCTTGATTAGTCAGCTTACCTTATTCCCCTAAATATTCCATCGCTACTCGGGAGGTCAGCTTGGTGATCAATTCATAGGCACTGATACCGGTGTAAGCGGCGATCTTCTCAACCGGTAAATCCGCGCCCCACAACAGCACTTCATCACCGACTTTGTCGCTGCTATCTGGCCCAAGATCAACTGAAATCATGTCCATCGATACCCGCCCCACAATGTGCACTTCGCGGCCATTGACCCACATCGGCGTACCCGATGGTGCGCTGCGCGGATAACCATCACCGTAACCAATCGCCACCACACCCAGACGCGTATCACGTTCACTGACCCAAGTACCGCCGTAGCCCACTGGCTCACCGGCTTTATGTTCACGTACAGCAATCAGGCTGGATTTTAATGCCATCGCTGGCAGTAGACCAAAATGGCTGGCATAAGGTTCATCCAGCGGCGAAACGCCATACAGTATGATACCGGGACGAACCCAATCACGATGCGCTTGCGGCCACAGCAAAATACCGCCAGATGCAGCAATAGACTGTTTACCCGGTTTGCCAATAGCAAAGGCGTCAAAACACGCCAGTTGCTGGCGGGTAGTAGCCACTTCAGGTTCGTCGGCACGACTGAAGTGGCTCATAATATTAACTGGCTGACTAACGTTGCCGCAAGCACATAGCCGCTGGTAGAAGGCTTCGGCCTGCTCAGGACGGACTCCTAAACGATGCATACCGGTATCGAGCTTCATCCAGACATTGATCGGAGCAGGGAGATTGGCCGCTTCCAGCGCTTCTAATTGTTCAATACTGTGTACTGCGGTTTCAATCCGGTTAGCCACCAGAATAGGCAAGTCCTCTGCGGTAAAAAACCCTTCCAGCAGTAGAATAGGTTTTACAATTCCGCCAGAACGTAGCATCAGAGCTTCGCCGATGCGCGCGACGCCATAGCAATCGGCATCCTGCAAAGTATGTGCTGTTTCTAATAACCCGTGGCCATAAGCGTTTGCTTTCACAACAGCAATCAGGCGGCTTTGTGGCGCCATGCGCCGTACCTGATGCAAGTTATGTCGCAGAGCGCGGCGGTCGATTACTGCTGTTGCCGCTTTCATTTCTTATCCTTAATAATTGATGTTATACCCAAAGAACCTGATGTTGCAGGTCGCCTGCCAGCGAGGGTTCCGCGTGAGTCATCGCCGCTAACAACCCTGCAGCGTCAAGGACTAAGGGGAAACTATTCGTCGTCGTACTGTGGACCGGCATAGTTATCAAAGCGCGACCATTGACCGTTAAATTTCAGCCGGACAGATCCGATCGGACCGTTACGCTGTTTACCCAAAATAATCTGCGCGATCCCTTTCTCATCACTGTTCTCGTGATACACCTCGTCACGATAGATAAACATGATTAAGTCCGCATCTTGTTCGATAGAGCCGGATTCACGTAAGTCGGAGTTAACTGGCCGTTTATCAGCACGTTGCTCCAAACTACGGTTAAGCTGTGATAACGCCACTACCGGGACTTGCAACTCTTTCGCCAGTGCTTTGAGTGAGCGCGAAATCTCGGCGATTTCCAACGTTCGGTTATCTGAAAGAGACGGTACCCGCATCAATTGCAGGTAGTCGATCATAATCAGACTCAAACCACCATGTTCGCGGAAAATACGCCGCGCGCGGGAGCGCACTTCTGTCGGTGTCAGACCGGATGAGTCATCGATGTACATATTGCGTTTTTCCATCAATATACCCATGGTGCTGGAAATACGCGCCCAATCCTCATCATCGAGTTGGCCGGTTCGGATACGGGTCTGGTCAACATGTGACAGCGACGCCAGCATACGCATCATGATCTGATCGCCGGGCATCTCCAAACTAAAGATCAATACCGGTTTTTCCTGCATCATCGCGGCGTTTTCACACAAGTTCATCGCAAACGTGGTTTTACCCATTGATGGACGTGCGGCGACAATGATCAAATCTGATTTCTGTAATCCGGCGGTTTTTTTATCAAGGTCGGTAAAGCCGGTTGAAACACCGGTCACCCCATCATGGGGCCGCTGATAAAGTTGCTCAATTCGCGCGACCGTGGCTTCGAGGATTTGATCGACACTTTTCGGCCCTTCATCTTTACTGGCACGGCTTTCAGCTATCTGAAACACTTTGGATTCAGCCAAATCCAGCAGATCTTCACTGCTACGCCCTTGAGGATCATAACCGGCGTCAGCTATCTCATTGGCGACCGAGATCATTTCACGAACTACCGCACGTTCGCGCACGATATCAGCATAGGCACCAATATTCGCCGCACTTGGGGTGTTTTTCGATAACTCTGCCAGATAGGCAAATCCCCCCACCGAATCCAGATCGCCTTTTTGCTCTAGCGACTCAGATAAGGTGATCAAATCGATCGGTTTGCTGTTTTCCAGCAAACGCTGCATTTCAGTAAAGATTCGGCGATGCGGGCGGCTGAAGAAGTCATTGCTGGCAACGCGTTCTGACACATTATCCCAGCGTTCATTATCCAGCATCAAACCGCCCAACACGGACTGCTCTGCCTCCAGCGAATGAGGCGGGAGTTTCAGCCCTTCCATCTGGCGGTCTCGTGGCTCTGTCATATTGTTGGTTGGTTTTTTTGCGGCCATGAAGAGTGTTCTTTACCTTTGTTGCGATAGGAAAATATCGAATAGAAAATATAACGGCCTAGTATATACACAAAGTAATTGGAGTTGCAGGTAGACCGCAAATGAATGGAGCTGATGAGTTCAGAAAGTTCGGTGATGAGGAAAAAAATGCCGCTCACATTGCAGTACCGTCTTATTCGCAGAGGTAATAATATTCCCTATTACATATCGGTATTAGCCAGATCTTGGCACTCCGAGCAGAACCCTGTAGGGTGAAAATACACCTATCTATAGGAGCTACCATGGCAAAGCATATCCAATTCAGTACCACTGGCGGGCCGGAAGTGTTGCAATACCTTGACTTCACCCCTTCTGACCCTGCAGCACATGAAGTTCAGGTAGAAAACAAAGCGATCGGTATTAACTATATCGATACTTATGTTCGCAGTGGGCTTTATTCACCATCACAGTTTCCTAGTGGGTTGGGAACAGAGGCGGCGGGAATTGTCACCAAAGTTGGTTCGTCGGTTAACACAATCAACGTCGGTGACCGGGTGGTATATGCCCAATCAGCTCTCGGGGCTTACAGCGAAGTGCATAATGTTGCGGCAGAGAAGATTGCCATACTTCCTGACAACATCTCTTTCGAGCAGGCCGCAGCATCATTCCTCAAAGGGCTGACCGTCCACTATCTGTTGCGCCAAACCCACGAGATAAAACCGGGTGAGGTATTCCTATTCCATGCGGCGGCGGGTGGTGTCGGGCTAATTGCTTGCCAGTGGGCGAAAGCGCTTGGTGCTAAGCTTATCGGCAGTGTTGGCTCTGATGAAAAGGCCGAATTGGCAAAAGCCGCTGGCGCCTGGGCCACGATTAACTATCGTACAGAAAATATCGCCGAACGGGTGGCAGAGCTGACGAATGGCGAGAAAGTGGGTGTGGTGTATGACTCGGTTGGGAAAAGTACCTGGCTGGATTCGCTTAATAGCCTTAAGCGCAGAGGCTTGATGGTGAGTTTCGGTAATGCCTCCGGCCCAGTGACAGGAGTAGATCTTGCCATCCTGAACCAAAAAGGCGGGCTATATGTTACTCGCCCCTCCCTCAACACTTATGTCACCAATCGGCAAGAGTTAGCAAGTGCCAGCCACGAACTGTTTTCACTGATTGCTGGCGGAGCCATTAATGTCGATGTGGCAAAAGCACAGCAATTCCCGTTGCGTGATGCTCACCGTGCCCATCAAATCCTAGAAAGCCGCCAGACCACAGGATCCAGCTTACTGATACCCTGAGTTGTTTGGCCATTCCTAAGGTAATATTGTTGAAAAAACAAAGGGCTCCGATTAAGGAGCCCTTCTTTACAACGCTTTCTTTGATGCACATGTAGGGGTACAGCAGCGTATTCTGTCAGAGCTAACTGCCGTTTATACGGCTATTTTTACCTCTGGCAGGGATGAAAATGCGATACCAAATCGTATCGGTTAGCATCCTAGCAAGCACGCCCGAGAAAAAATACGTTTTCCCTCTGATTCGCCCCACTAATCTTTCAGGCTGTGATCGCTACCGCAAGAAAGGGAAATTTTAGTAACGCCGGACTATCGGTTTCTGCATCGAACGCCATATCCAGACCGCCACAACCGCCAGAATCAACCAAGGTAGCAGCTTAATCATCATGACGAATAAGCCACCCACCATCATAAAAGCAGCAGCCACCAGCAATGCAGCGAAGATCCCTAACAGGGAAATACCGGTTACCATCAGCATGACAAAAAAGCCGATAACAAAGAGAATTTCAAACATGGCTGGCTCCTTAATAAGGGTGTATGTCCCACAACCACATCATTAAATATAACGAACAAATCGGGGATTTTATAAGAAGTACTACAAGAAGCATGCCAACTTTAACATATCGGCTAATTCATTGAATTTACTGATTAAGTAATATTAATGCCTACCAGAAAAATGGATAGGCATGGTCAATTTGACTAACTTATAGCTAATTTACTATTCTATTATCCCCAAAGTAATTGGCGTCGCAGGTAGGCAGCAAGTGAACGCATCCCGATGAGCTTACACAGTCAAGTGATTTGGGTGACAAATCTGCCGGGAGCAGATTTGAACGCTGCTTGCAGCGGCCTCGCGATGCGAGGCCCACCGGATGGGCCGAGTAACTCGCGTAGCTAACAACCCTGCGACTTCAAGGACGAAGGGTATAAGGCCGAGTGACCAGCGCTAAGGCTTGCTCTACTACAGCAACGCCAGCACCAGGCTTATGGGCATTTTCGCTTAGATGACGACGCCATTGGCGCGCACCAGGAATTCCCTGAAAAATCCCAAGAATATGCCGGGTGATGTGGCCCAAATAAGCGCCGCGAGACAACTCCTGTTCGATATAAGGATAAAGCGCTTCAATCGCCTTAATGCTATCGACCACTGGGGCATTCACATCAAATAGTTCGCGATCCACTTGGGTCAAAATGCTTGGATTTTGGTAGGCTTCACGGCCCATCATTACCCCATCAAGATGTTTAAGATGCTCTTTGGCTTCAGCCAGCGTTTTCACACCACCATTAATGGCAATAGTCAGTGTTGGGAAATCACGCTTGAGCTGATAAACCCGCTCATAATCCAGCGGTGGCACTTCACGGTTCTCTTTCGGGCTAAGCCCTGAGAGCCAGGCTTTGCGAGCATGAATGGTAAAGATATCGCATTCGCCACGGTCCGCCACCGTTTGCACAAACTCGCACAAGAACTCATAGCTATCCAGTTGGTCAATGCCGATACGAGTTTTAACGGTGACAGGAATAGAAACCACATCGCGCATAGCTTTAATGCAGTCAGCGACCAGTTCAGCCTCACCCATCAGGCAAGCGCCAAAACGACCATTTTGTACCCGATCAGACGGGCAACCCACATTTAGGTTTATTTCATTGTAGCCGCGTTGTTCAGCCAATTTGGCACAATGGGCCAGCGCCTGCGGGTCACTGCCTCCAAGTTGCAGTGCCACCGGATGATCCTGTTCGCTATAAGCCAGATAGTCAGCTTTACCATGAATAATGGCACCGGTGGTGACCATTTCGGTATATAACAAGGTCTGCTTGGTTAACAAACGATGAAAATAACGGCAATGACGATCGGTCCAATCGAGCATCGGCGCGACGGAGAAACGTTGTAGGGGGTAGTGTGGCTTATTGGCCGGGGTGCTGGAAAAAGTCTGGGCTGCGTGCATTTACGGTGATTTCATCGGTTATTATTTCATCAAATACCCTTTGAAGTTGCCCGCCGAGCGAACCCTACAAAGGGATGGAATGACTAATTATACCATAGAAGCTGACCATAGCTGCCTGTGTGATAATTGAACTCTACGACTGATCGTTCTGTCATCGAATCCTGTGAATTAACAAAAGTGTGATACCCACCTTCCCCTCGTTTTTTCACCTCTCGGCGATTAACGCTAAATATGGTAAAATCAATTCAATTCAAATGCTGCGGGATGGATATAATGAAACCTATCGATGAGGAAAAGCTGCTGGCTCAGGCTGAAAGTCTGTGCCAACAACGTAACGTCCGGCTGACACCGCAGCGTCTTGAAGTACTACGCTTAATGGCACAACAACCTGGCGCAATCAGTGCCTATGACCTGTTGGATTTGTTGCGTGTGTCTGAGCCACAAGCCAAGCCTCCAACTGTTTATCGCGCATTGGATTTTTTGCTGGAGCAAGGGTTTATTCACCGCGTCGAGTCGGCTAATAGTTATGTGTTATGTCATCATTTTGAAGAGCCAACCCATACTTCAGCGCTATTTATCTGTGATCGGTGCAAAATAGTCACTGAACGCACCACAGTGGGCATTGAAGAGGCATTGGCACAGTTAGCAAAACAATCAGGTTTTGTACTGCGTCACAGTGTGGTTGAAGCGCACGGTTTATGTGCTGAATGCGGGGAAGTTGAAGCATGCGAAAGCCATGAGCATTGTGACCATGACCACTCTATTGTCACTAAAAAGAAATAGCTGCGTACCTAATTGAAGTTGCTGCAATGTTAGCTGCTCTACAATTACTTTAGATATAAATCCCTGGTGGGTATATATCGGTTAATAAAAAGCAGACTGCCGCGAGCAATGCGACAGGGTAATAATTAATAATAAGGCACATCCGTGTGCAGACGTAGATATAAATACAGGTTAGCTAGAATAGCTTTTATTAAAATAACCTCACCGCT
>NZ_JAZGQA010000539.1:0-319 GCF_048593855.1 Yersinia sp. 2542 StPb PI | reverse complement strand
GTTCGATTCCAGTCGGGGACACCATTAGCACATCCCGCTAAGTCCATGAAATCAATTGAAAACAACAATATCGACAAAGACTAAACAATATGGATTTTCCAGAGAATCGACTGGGTAGACTGCTTACGCTCCCTACTTTGAAGCTCAGTACAAAGAATTAATAATCAAGGTTGAAACACTAAAACAAAAGTTGCCTAACGACGACCAGCAGTGGAAACGCACAGAGTTTTTAGCTCATTTACTCCAGATAAAACATCACCAGCCAACCCATCCCCCTCACTATATGGACTTTATCTTCACTCCATTCCTCGTTGGCATA
>NZ_JAZGQA010000538.1:0-327 GCF_048593855.1 Yersinia sp. 2542 StPb PI | reverse complement strand
ATCATCCCCGATATAGATGTTTTTTTAGAAGGCACTCTATCATCTTGCCAAGTTTACCCCTATCTTTATATCTCTTTGAGTGAACTTCACTCTACTATTTCACTAACATCGTGTAAAAATGAAATCATAAACAACAGTAAAAATGTATGTAAGACAGAGTTGTTTTATGATTTTGACTCACTAAATAGATAATGCTGCATTACCGTACGTCAGATAGTAATGTTGTATAACCAGATTGTTTTTTGAGCGTTCAATACCTCTTCTAATGTATTCATCTAATTTTTCAGTATATCCCCACATTTTAAATAGATATAAATTAATTAAGGG
>NZ_JAZGQA010000537.1:0-332 GCF_048593855.1 Yersinia sp. 2542 StPb PI | reverse complement strand
CCCGACGCAATCAGGGTCTGGCCGCTTAACCCGCTGTTGGCACCACTGACCGCCAAGTCACCGCCGTTGATGTTCAAAGTGCCGGCACCGGTTAAACCGCCGGTCGCCGTTGAGACTCCGCCCGAGCTGAGGTTCAGCGTACCGCCAGTGATATCAAGGATACTGCTGTTGGACAGCACGCCGCTGTTCAGCACCCCGCCCGTGCCCAGCGTTACCGTACCGATATTGGTTAGCCCGCCGACAGTCTGGCTGTGGCCGTTGAGATTAGTGTTGGTGCCCGCCGCGGTTGTTAATCCAGAGGTCTGTCCCAGCGCATTATCGCTGCCCAGATT
>NZ_JAZGQA010000536.1:0-333 GCF_048593855.1 Yersinia sp. 2542 StPb PI | reverse complement strand
GGCACCTTGCATGATAAAATCACGCTCAGTATTGATAACCGCGTTATTGCTGACATTGATACTCGCCAGCGGCCCCAGTACGGTTTGGCTGCGTTGAACCGCACCATTATCACTGCTGAGTTGCTCACTGCTGGTGCGCAGGATCACATCGCGACCGCTATCGAGTTGCAGGTTGGTGGCATTTAACCGCGCGCTGGTCAGGTCAATATCGCTGTTCAGTGTACTGAGCAACATATTGCCACCGGCCTGAAGTAAGCCGCCGCGGTTATTGAGCGTGATGCCTTGCGCCATGCTAATGCTCAGGTTATTGCCGGCTTTCATCGCGCCCTGATT
>NZ_JAZGQA010000535.1:0-334 GCF_048593855.1 Yersinia sp. 2542 StPb PI | reverse complement strand
GATGTGGTCTTTATTACAGGAAGAAATGAAATGGTACGAGATTATATACATCCCGATGACTTTTATCAATTAGTAAATAGAGTGTTAATATCTGGTTTTGGTAACTATGCAGTAGATTGTTATTCCAGAGAAATAATTTCGAAAGAAGAAATGATTTGTGCTATGTATCATAACTTTAACATGAAATTTAGGTATGTAGATGAAACTATAGATTTTAGAGTTAATAAGAAAAACGAAAGGACATTCTATTATAGTAAGAATGTAAAAATAGGGAAAGACATTAACTATAACCCTATATATAGTTCTGAGGATTCAATTGTAGAAGAAATGCATA
>NZ_JAZGQA010000534.1:0-334 GCF_048593855.1 Yersinia sp. 2542 StPb PI | reverse complement strand
CCGCGAATGACTACTCTGCTGTAAACTGAGAGAGTTATCATATTTCATCATGGTTATGGCACTATTCACTATTTTCTCTTCACTTGGTAACTTTTCCATACCACATATTTCTTTTAGATAACGCATCCCAGCCGTTAATGCAGTTAATTGTTCTATTTTTACTTTTTGAGTTAAATTCTCATTTTTGTGTGTTTGACATCCAAAAATAATTGGTGTGAAAAATAAAATCACCCTGAGTTTCATTATGATCATTCACCTTCTTGATTTTTCATTGTTACTAATAATATCTCAAAAATGTAATTATCATGGTGGATATTTTTTGTTGGTTATCAAT
>NZ_JAZGQA010000533.1:0-335 GCF_048593855.1 Yersinia sp. 2542 StPb PI | reverse complement strand
ATATAAAAACTTTCCGTTAAAGCCTTGCTTATACAATATAGCTGCTCGAATTTTCATTAAATTACCATTTTTAGAAATGCCAAGTATTGAAAAAGAGTTGACTCCTATAGAATTCCAGATATCTACAATGGTTGATAGATTAGGATTAGCTGAACTATATTCCTTGATAGATGATTTATCATTAGATAATGATGATGATTTAGACAACTTGCTTGGAGGGTTAATAAATGCAGAATTGGCGATTATCGAAACTGGAAATAAATAAATTCAAAGCATTTAGTAATGTATCTTTTGATTTTGATAATTGCTCATTATTAACTTTCGAAGGACCTAAT
>NZ_JAZGQA010000532.1:0-335 GCF_048593855.1 Yersinia sp. 2542 StPb PI | reverse complement strand
GCCAGAATATCCTGTGCGCCCGCCAGGGCCACAGAGGAGGCGGCCCCCAAATTATTGGTTGAGGCCACCGTCAATTTACTGCTGTCCGACAGCGCATATTGACCGAGGAAGCCGCTGTTATTGCCGGTCAGCGACACATTCGCACCATTGTTGATATCAACAGTCGAATCCGTCACGCCGCTGAGGGCATTGGCAACCGCGCCGCTAAGGCCGTTCAGCACCAGATGGGAAGTGGCGGTATCCAGATTCACAGTAGCGGTTGAAGCGCCGAGATTACTGGCTTGACCGACGCTCAACGTACCGGCAGCACCGATATGGTGTGCGCCGCTAAAGCT
>NZ_JAZGQA010000531.1:0-297 GCF_048593855.1 Yersinia sp. 2542 StPb PI | reverse complement strand
TGCCGCTGAAGATAAAGTGGCACTGTTGCAACGTTTGTTTTGGGACTTGCTGCAAAAAAATGGCTGTACGATGAAACTTCATGATTTTTCATCAGTTTTCGTGAGCCAATATGATGTATAACACATTTAAGTGGAAACATTTTTCGCCCGAGATCATCCTTTGGTGCTTACCAAAAAACGGATTGAGGTAACCGGTGGTATTGGTCATTCGCTGGTTGCCCCTTTTGGTCTACAGATTATTCTGGCGTAATCACTGCAATATGGCTAAATATCAGAATTTTCATCTATGCAGGTAAT
>NZ_JAZGQA010000530.1:0-339 GCF_048593855.1 Yersinia sp. 2542 StPb PI | reverse complement strand
ATGATAGACAGCTTCAATATTGTAACCATCTGGATCAAGAACAAATGCAGCATAATAGTTTTCATGATAATGAGGACGGTAGCCAGGCTCTCCATTCGATATTGCACCAGCTTCCATGGCAGCATTATAGAATTGATTGACCTCATTTTTGCTTGCAGCACGGAAAGCGATATGGCTTCTTGGGGTATAAGGTTTACCTTCCATTACCCAAAAGTCACCGCCGGGATCATCCCCATTGGCTGAAATTTTCACACCAAAACCACAGGCATCACCAAGGTTTAGACGTATCTCGTAATTGAGAGGTGCAAGCGCTGCACTGTAAAAATCTTTACTTATTAA
>NZ_JAZGQA010000052.1:0-25169 GCF_048593855.1 Yersinia sp. 2542 StPb PI | reverse complement strand
GTTACATGTGTGGTGAGTATCACATGTAACCTAATGTTTTTATTTATCTTACGATGAAAATGAGACGTAATTTCAACTGATTGGTAAGATAGATAAATTGCGGAGAAATAGTTTGTTAACCCAGATCAAGCTTATCGGCTGTTGATATATATTTGTTCAGTTTAATACCTTAAAGTAGTGATCATTTTTCTGGGCTTAATAACGACGTTTATGGATAGAGCAAAAAAACTACCCCGTCCCACATTGGCTCAAGTTTGGCAAGATACACTGTTCACGGTATCAAAAAAGTTATTATTGCTACGGGATATAACCGATTTAGTGAATGAACTCAGAAAGCTCTCTTTTTCTGTGGTGCGTTTTCAGCGGGTCAATTTATTATTGCTTAACCCTCTTTATAACCAAAATACCCTTTATACCCATGACGATGCGACCAACAGGGTGCAGGGATCGCAAAATATCTTGTTTGCCGAAGGCCCCGGTGGCTTAGCCTGGCAGCAACAGACGCCTTTGCAGACTGACCATCGCCGTATGCAAAGGGAGTTTTCTGCTGTTTGTGATTTGATTCCCTATCAGGAATTGCACTCTGGCTGCCATTTTCCCTTGGGCCATGACAATCATTGGTCAGGCTGTATTGAATTTATTAAAACTGATGACAGTGAGTTTGATGAACAAGCAGTTACTTTTCTGGGGTTACTGGCAGATGTAGTGGCAATTGCCGTTGATAATATTGCTGAGATTAATCGGGCATTTTCTGAGCGTGAAAAACTGCGCTTTGAGCGCGACCATTATCGTATTTTAGTGGATGTGACCAATACGGTTATTTCTAAGCTGGAATTGGATGTATTAGCGGCAGAGGTTTCAAAAGAGATACATCGATTTTTTAATATTGATTACATTAGCTTAGCGCTGTGCGGTACCCATAAGGATAAAAATAAATTAAATGTATTCTCTACCCGCTACCAGAGTGGTAAGGCCGTACAGTATCAGCAGGCATGGGTGGATATTACCGGCACTTTGGCTGGGCAGGTTTTACAGAGCAAAGCGTTATTGTTGGTTAATTTGGCTGATATCTCTCTTTTGGCACCGGATGATAAGCAACTGGCAAATATGCTGGATGAAGGGTTACAAGTTGTCTGCCTGTTGCCGCTTTTTTTCGGCCACAAAATGTTAGGTGTTTTGAAACTGGCACAATGTCAGAGTGATATTTTCACTGATAGCAATGTAAAACTGTTGCGCCAAATTGCGGCGCGTATTGCCATTGCGGTTGATAACGCGCTGGCCTACAACGAAATTACCCGCCTAAAAGATTCGTTGGTAAATGAAAATCTCTATCTAACGGATCAGATTATTCATAATGAAGAGTTTGGCGAAATAATCGGTAATAGTGCAGGGATTAAAGCGGTACTGGAACAAGTTGAGATGGTGGCCTCCAGTGATTGTACTGTATTGATTCTGGGGGAAACCGGCACCGGCAAGGAGCTGATTGCCCGGGCTATTCATAATTTGAGTACCCGCAAGAATAAACGCATGGTGAAAATGAACTGTGCAGCCATTCCATCGGGATTGATGGAAAGTGATCTGTTCGGTCATGAGAAGGGGGCTTATACCGGTGCATCATCACAGCGTATTGGCCGGTTTGAAATGGCTGACGGTGGCACACTATTTCTTGATGAAGTGGGCGATATTCCTCTGGAACTACAGCCTAAATTATTACGTGTATTGCAAGAGCGGGAAATAGAACGCCTTGGCGGCAGTAAAATTATTCCGGTGGATGTTCGGCTGATTGCTGCGACCAATCGTGATTTAAAATTGATGATGGTGAATCGCGAATACCGCAGCGACCTTTATTATCGGCTTAATGTTTTTCCGATTGTGATCCCTCCGCTGCGTGAGCGGCCGGAAGATATTCCGTTGCTGGTAAAATTCTTTACTCAAAAAATAGCCAAACGGATGAATCGCACTATCGACACAATTCCTGGTGAAACATTACGTTTGCTCAGCCGTTTACCGTGGCCGGGCAATATTCGTGAATTGGAAAATGTTATTGAGCGGGCGGTCATCCTTAGCCGTGGCACTACGCTGAATTTGCAGTTACAAGAGCTGGAATATCATCTGTCACCGCTAGAGGTTACTAAACCTGTGGCAGAAAGGGTAGTGCATAAAACCTTGTTACCCGAAAGTGAAGAGCCTGAATCTTCAGAGTCTGAGCGCACGCGAATTATTCGAGTATTACGCGAAACCAACGGCGTGGTTGCTGGGCCAAAAGGGGCTGCCATTAAGTTAGGGCTAAAACGCACCACCTTGTTATCCCGGATGCAGCGGTTAGGAATATCAGTAAAAAGTATCGAAGATGAAGATGGGATGGATTAACTCATTTATTTGCTTCGAATAAAACTAGTATCTATTTACCGAATACCGTGTTGAACCAAGCAGTGCCAAACCCTTCTACCTGAACGAGGCGTCGCGAGCAAAGCCAGTCTGGGCGCGCTCAGCGCACAGCCACCGGAGTGTACATAAGTACATGACGGTGGCGAGCACTGCGTAAACCCAGAATGGCAAAGCGCAGTAGCCGTTAACCGATCACCCCACTTCGGCTTCTCTACGTAACCGCGCCTTCAACTGGCTATACTCCTGCTGCACATAGTTTTCTGCCCACGTCTGATCCGGGATGGCTTCCAGCTTCACCGCGCAATATTTATATTCCGGTGTTTTTGAAATTGGATCCAGATGGTCCAGCGTCAGCTCATTACAGGCACCAATCCACCACTGGTAGGTCATATATACCGCGCCGATATTAATGCGTTCACTGACTGAAACTCGCGTAATAACTTTACCGCGACGCGATTCTACCCACACCAGTTGTTGATCCTGCAAGCGCATTTTATCCGCATCCTGCGGGCTGATTTGCACATAACCCGGTTCATCGGCCAGTGTTTGCAGTGCGGAACAGTTGCCAGTCATCGAACGGCAGGAGTAGTGGCCGACCTCACGCACGGTACACAACACCAGTGGATATTGGTCATCCACCAGTTCCATTGGCGCACGCCATTCACTGGCAAATAACAACCCTTTGCCGCCAGGGCGGTCAAACTTATTACCGGCATACAACCAGGGTGTACCGGGGCTGTCTTCAGTGGTACATGGCCATGGGATATAGCCCAAACCTGCCATTTTCTCGTAGGTTGCGCCATAGTACAGCGGGCACAACTCACGCAGTTCATCCCAAATCTCTTTGGTATTGTTATATTTCATCGGATAGCCGAGTGCGGTCGCCATCAGACTAATAATTTCCCAATCTGGTTTTACATCACCTTGTGGCTCAACCGCTTTTTCAAACCGCTGGAAACCACGGTCTGCCGCAGAATAGACCCCTTCATGTTCGCCCCACGAGGTGGCGGGGAAGATAACATCCGCCTCGGCTGCGGTTTTGGTCATAAAGATATCTTGCACAATCAGCAGTTCTAATTCGCTGAAGGCTTCACGCATCATGGACAAATCCGGTTCGGTCTGGAGTGGATCTTCGCCCATCACGTAGTTGGCTTTAATTTTCCCCTCTTTCACTTTATGTGGAACATCGGTCAGCGAGTAACCGACTTTATCGGACAGGGATGGTACCCCCCAGGCTTTGGCAAATTTTTCCAGTGTGGCGGGATCGGTCACAGATTGATAACCCGGATACATATTTGGCAATGCGCCCATATCGCAGGCACCCTGCACATTGTTTTGCCCGCGTACCGGACCAACACCGACATTCGGGCGCCCCAGATTACCGGTTAACAGTGCCAGTCCTGACAGCCCTTTCACGACATCTACCCCCTGGCCCCACTGAGTGACACCCATCCCCCACAAGATAGTGGCTGAAGGGGCGGCGGCATAGATACGCATAGCCTCACGAATTGATTTTGCCGACAGGCCAGTAATGCTTTCGACATATTCCGGGGTGTATTTGGCGACGATTTCACGGTACTCGTCGAAGCCCTCGGTATAGCTTGAGGCGTAATCTTTATCGTACAGCTCTTCAGTGATCAACACATTGGCAAAGGCATTTACCAGTGCCATATTGGAGCCGTTTTTCAGGGGTAACCAGAGATCTGCAATACGCGCCGTTTCGATATGGCGTGGATCGCAGACAATCACTTTCGCGCCTTTTTCTTTGGCTTTCAGAATACGGCGGGCCACGATCGGATGGGAGTCAGCGGCGTTGTAGCCAAACACTAAAATACATTTGGTATCTTCAATCTCGCAGATTGAATTACTCATCGCGCCATTACCCAATGTCACTTGCAGCCCGGCGACCGACGGGCCGTGGCAAACACGGGCGCAGCAGTCAATATTGTTGCTGCCGGTAACCGCACGGGCAAATTTCTGCATCACATAGTTGGTTTCATTACCTGGGCCACGGGATGAGCCGGTATGCATAATGGCTTCCGGGCCATATTTTTCTTTGATTGCTCGCAGTTTACTGCTAGCAAACTCAATCGCTTCATCCCAAGATACCGCCTCCAGCTTGCCGCCTTTTTGGCGACGGATCATCGGCTGTTTAAGGCGCGGAGTTAGCAATTTGGTGTCATTGAGAAAGTCCCAACCATAGTAGCCTTTCAGACACAACTCACCCTGATTGGTGACGCCATTTGCGCCTTCAGCGCCAATAACTTTGCCATTTTCGACCAGTAAATTGATTTTGCAGCCGGAGCCGCAGTAAGGACAGACAGTGAGTGCCTTGTGCATATTAATCATCCTTCGTTCTTGGAGCCGCAGCGGTGTTAGCTGCTCTCGTTCACCCGAATCACTGACCTGAGTCAGCTCATCGGGATTCGCTCAATTGCTGCCTTGCTGCAACACCAATTACTTTGGGTCATCCCTTCGTTTTTGGGGCCGCAGCCTTATTGACTAAAAGCTCATTTCGTTGGCTTCATCTAAAGCAGCACGCATCTGTTTTTTGCGCAGCATGGCCTGCATAG
The DNA here is from genome assembly GCF_048593855.1 of Yersinia sp. 2542 StPb PI. Taxonomy (NCBI): domain Bacteria; kingdom Pseudomonadati; phylum Pseudomonadota; class Gammaproteobacteria; order Enterobacterales; family Yersiniaceae; genus Yersinia; species Yersinia sp. 2542 StPb PI. The sequence goes on along the minus strand of NZ_JAZGQA010000052.1, from coordinate 20,208 downwards.
TGTCGCGGCCAATCATGTGCAGCGCCTGCGTTGGGCAAACGGAGATACACGCCGGGCCGGCGGCTTGCCCTTCGCACAAGTCACATTTCTGTGCTTCGGCTTTCAGGCAGAATCCCTGTGAGAGGCCGTTAAACATCACTTCGACCTGTTTGGTCACGACGCTCATCGCACCATACGGGCAGGCAACGACACAGGTTTTGCAGCCAATGCATTTTTCCTGCAACACTTGAATACTGTCCGCTGCTCGAACAATTGCGCCGTTCGGGCAAACATTGGCACAAGGGGCATCTTCACAGTGCCGACACATAATGGCGGTACTGACATTTAGCCCTTTAACCACCTTCAGCCGAGGCGCGAAATTGGCTTTAGTTAGCGTGTCCAGCTTGCCACCGTTGTGTGCCAGCACGCAGGCAACCTCACAGGTGCGGCAGCCAATACACTTTTTGGGGTCTGCGATTATGAACCGGTTCATTGTTTTCTCTCCTTCCCCTTCATCTTTCAAGTTGCAGATGTGTTGGCTGCATTTGCTTGCCGCCTTCCGCACCTTGAAATCTATTGGGGATAAATGTCTTCATCTTTCAAGTTGCAGAGGTGTTGGCTGCACTTGCTTACCGCTTTCCTGCACCTTGATATCTATTGGGTATAAATTGATAGATCTGGCAGATTCACGTTTAGAACAGCTAATCTGGCTCATTGCCTTACATACTGCATGGTTTATGCCAACTTGAAGTGGCTAGATAAAAGTGAATGAATATGATTGTTTTATAAAGGATTAATGGATACTGATGTGGGCAGGGAGGTTAACGGGAAACTGTCGGCTGGCATGACGTCGGCAAATTTGACGACGGCATGCCGTCATTTCGCTATAAATGCGCGAAACCACCGTCACCTTGCCAGTGTGGTAGTTGTTGATACACCGTTTCTACCGCCTGTTTTACTGGCTCGGTCATTGGGAAGTAGAACGCCACTAAGGTGGGTTGAATCCCCACAAAAATGACTTCGCTAATATCTTCCTTTAACTGATCAATTAGAAAGTTGAGCGGCAGATTGTGGGTGCTCATGATAAACATTTCGGCAATTCGCTCAGGGTCAATGATGCGAATCTCACCCGGCGACAGCTCCATATCGGCAGCATCGACAATAACTAATCGTGTCGGTTGCAACGCGCGGATACGATGCACCACATTTTCCGGTGCCGAACCACCGTCAATCACCTGCCAGTCAATCAGTGGTTGTTGTGTCATGCGTTCAGCCAGTAGTGGGCCTGCGCCGTCATCGCCCATCATGCTGTTGCCAACGGTTAACACCAGATTGAGGGCGGTGGTGTGAGTGGCGGGGGGATGTGGCATGTTCATGGGCGGCGTTTCACCATTAAATAGATGGCCGGTTCCTGCTCGATATCGTACAGGGTTTGCAGCAGTTGTTGGCTCCATGGCTGGTGGAGCGAGGCTGGGTTTTCAGCCAGCGGCGCGAAGGCTTTTGCCAATAACTGGGTATGGGTACTGTCGATGGTGATTTCACCAAACTTCAGTAAGCCGGCCATTTTGCGGTGAGCCTCGCCTGCGGGCAACTGACCAAACCATTGTTCATATTCTGCCAGCGGGCATTCCATGATGGCTTTTAAGCAATCAATCACCCCCACATGGTGGCCGATAGCCAGTGAGTAATACATCACTTGTTGTGCTTGCTCGGGCATATCGTCATCACTGTCGAGGAACTTCTGATTCAGTGCATAGAAAATAACCTTAGCGGACATCAGCTTTGCCTCCCGCCAGTTGTATCAGGGCAATGTGTTGCAGGTTGGCGAATATCTCGCTCAGACGCGGATCATCTTGTTGGCGCAGGTAGTTCTGGCAGCGCTGTTCAAATTCCGGTAATGGCTGATTGACCAGCAGCGACAAGAAGCTGTCGGTGATTTCCCGCCCCTGGCGATAGCCGGCCATACGGCGCGCTTCACGCTCCAACAGCACTCGCAGATTGAGCGGTGCATCGGGGTGAATCAGCGCGGCGCGTTCATCGGCACTCTCCTGATGCTCTTCGCCTTTCAGTTTCTGCTCCAGCAGACCCAATGCCACGGCAAAACCATAGATGGTAGCGGCTGGGGTCGGCGGGCAACCGGGAATGTACACATCAATTGGTACGATGGTATCGCTGCCACCCCAGACACAGTACAGGTCATGGAAGATGCCACCACCACAACCACACGCGCCGTAAGAGACGCAGATTTTTGGGTCCGGTGCCGATTCATAAGCGCGCAGTGCCGGTGTGCGCATGGCGCGAGTTACCGCACCGGTAAACAGCAAAATATCCGCGTGGCGGGGGGAGGCAACAACTTTGATACCAAAGCGCTCGGTGTCGAACAGTGGAGTGATTGAGGAGAAAATCTCAATCTCACAGCCGTTGCAGCCACCACAATCCACCCGATAGACATAGGCGGAGCGCTTGATATCTTTCAATAATTTACTTTTTAACTGGGCAACCGAGGGATCAAGTGCGATCGGTTGACTAACATGGTGCCCCCAGCCCGGTTTTAATGAATGTGGTTGGCTCATAGGTTGCCCCTCCCTTCGTTGTGCTGATCCAGCATAACGTTGTTATTAATAACGATATTCTGTTTGCGCTTACACTCAGGGCAAGTTTCAAAATGAGGTCGCTGCTGCTCGACATCCTCGGCCGCCATCCCGGAATGAATCAGCAGTGCCATGACATAATCCACTGCTTTTTTCGGCGCAAAGGGTTGCTGGCATTGCTGGCAATGGGCAAGGGTAAAACTGGCACGCTGATACAAATCCGCTTTGTTGAAGACGGCCAGTTCAAACTCTTGCGATAACACAATGGCACGGGTCGGGCAGACCTCCTCACAGCGGCCACAAAAAATGCAGCGCCCGAGAAATAACTGCCACTGACGAGTGCCGCTAGCAAGATCGGTTTCCATGGTTAGCGCATTGGCAGGGCAGGCCATGGTACAAGCACCACAGGCGATGCATTGCTCGGCATCATATTGCGGTTTGCCGCGAAAACCGTGGCTGACCTCAAGCGGCTTAAACGGGTATTTCACCGTGGTGTCGCCCACTTTCAGGATGGTTTTAAACAGTTTTAACATTCTTCATCCCTCTATTTGAGCGGCGAATGGGTGCGCTCAATGCCATAACGCTCGATCTCTTTGTACGGCACAGTGACGGATTTTTGCTTGCGCACATCCACCAGCGTGACCCGGTCAGTACAGGAGTAGCAGGGATCGAGGCTGCCGATAATCAGTGGCGCATCAGAGACGGTATTGCCGCGCAACATATAACGCAGTACTGGCCAATTGGCGTAAGTTGCCGCACGGCAGCGCCAGCGGAACAGCTTCTGGTTGTCGCCGGTCATGCTCCAATGCACATCTTCGCCACGCGGTGCTTCCGAGAACCCGAGGGCGAACTTGTAAGGTTGGTAATTGACTTTTTCTTCCAGCAGCGGCCCGCCAGGCATATGGTTCAGGCCATATTCAATCATTACCAGCGAGTCAAAGAACTCGCGCACCCGCACCAGCAGGCGGGAGTGGACATCGCAGCCATCGAGGGTAAACAACTCTTTGGGCACATTGGCATAGTTGGCGTAGCTGTGGTCATGGCGCATATCGCGCGCATAGCCACTGGCGCGGATCATTGGGCCGACCGGGCTGAAATCGCGGGCGATTTTGCGATCCAGCAGGCCCACCCCCACGGTGCGTTGTTCGATATTGGCGGTGCTCATTAACATATCCACTAACTGGCCGATATCGGCACGCATCTCCGAGACCAATTGCAGCGTTTTGATGCGATCAGCTTTCAGGATATCGCGGCGGACGCCACCAATCAGATTCAGGCCATAGGTTTTACGTGCGCCAGTGAGCATCTCAGCAATCGTCATCGCTTTTTCACGCACGCGGAAGAACTGCATAAAACCGGTATCGAAACCAACAAAGTGACAAGACAAACCGATATTGAGCAGATGGCTGTGCAGCCGCTCCACTTCAAGCAAAATGGTGCGGATCATCTGTGCCCGAGGCGGCACGATAATGCCCAAAGCATTTTCAATGGAAGAGGTGTAGGCCACGCTGTGGGTGAAGCCACAAATGCCGCAGATGCGATCTGACAGGAAGGTAACGTCGTTGTAACCCATGCGAGTTTCAGCCAGTTTTTCCATGCCGCGATGGACATAGAACAGGCGGTAATCGGCATCAATAATATCTTCGCCGTCGACAAACAGCCGGAAGTGACCCGGTTCGTCAGAGGTAATATGCATTGGGCCAATAGGCACCACCCGGCTACTGCTACCTGCTTCGTTTTCAAACTGATAGGTTTCCGTATCGCTGGTGGGCGTGGGGCGCTGGCGATAGTCCATGGTGTCTTTGCGCAGCGGATAGAGGTCATCTGGCCAATCATCGGGCAGCACTAAACGGCGCTCATCAGGCAGACCAACCGGTTGCAGACCATACATATCGCGTACTTCACGCTCGCCCCAGACGGCGGCAGGTACCCGAGGTGTGACTGACGGGAACTCCGGTCGTTCGGGGCTGATAAGTGCTTTGACAATCACCCAGCACTTATCGCCATACTGCTTACCGGTCTCTTCGCCATATTGTTCACGGCCTTCCATCGACAACACATAGTAAATGGCAAAATAGCCATTCAGGCTGCGTTCATCATTACCAAACAGCACCGACAACCAGCCACCTTGTTGATAATAAAGGTGCTCTACCACATCGGGCAGGCTATTTAGTTTGATGGTAATGGTCAGTTGATCAGGGGTTTGCCACTCTTCATCTAAAATCGCCGCAGGAAATTGTTCACGCAGGCGGGCTACATAGGCCGCACCCAGCTTTTCACCGCTGTGTGGATGGCTTGACACCGGCTGACCTGAACCCGGAATAGCTGAAATAGGGGTTTCGCGAGTCACGTTACATCTCCTGACGATTCGGGGTTAGTTGCACCGCACTATGGCTCTGTGCAACGGATGGAATGGGCTGAGTTACGGGTTGCGGTGGAGAGAGGTGCTGCCACGGCAGCATAAATTGTTGCTGGGTTGGCTCACTGCCATCGTTATTGAGAACAATTTGTGCCGCATCGGTCAATAAACGGGTCACTGGAGCCGGAATATGCACGCCAAGCAACAGCATCAACAGCAACAGTATTGCCATCGGCGCGGTGGTCAGAATACCCAGTTCGCCTTTGCTGACCGCTGCCGGTGGTGTTCCCAACACGGTGTTGGCTATCATGCGTACCAATCCGGCCAGTACCAGTGTTAGTAGCAAGAGCAGGACGATAACCAGCCAAATATGGCCGGCGTTAATCGCGGCAGCCACCACCATAAATTCACTGATAAACACGTTAAACGGCGGCATCCCGGCCAGCGCTAATGCGCCACCAGCCAGTAACACCGCAGTCAGCGGTGCGACGCGGATAATGCCTTTAATCGCGCCCATATCCCGCGTGCCGTATTTCAATAACACATTGCCGGAACCACAGAACAGCAAGGTCTTAGCCAGACTGTGATTCAAGGTGTGGAACAGTGCTGCCAGCACACCTAGCGGGCCACCAATGCCCAGCGCCACCGCAATTAACCCCATATTCTCGACGCTGGAATAGGCCAGTAAACGCTTCATATCGCGCTGGGCCAGAATAAAGAAGGCGGATACTGCAACCGACATCATGCCGAACACCAACAGCAACATTTGTGGGAAATGTGGCCCGATGGCGGCGCTGATAATGATGTAGTAACGGATGATAACCAGCAGGGCGCAGTTAAGCAGTACGGCGGATAACAGGGCACTGGTGGGGCTAGGGGCTTCACTGTGGGCATCCGGTAGCCACGAATGCATTGGGAATAGCCCGGTTTTGGTACCGAAGCCAATCAGGATAAAGACAAACGCCAGATGCATCAGGCTGGGGTCCAACTCTTTAGCGTGTTCAGAAACCACGGTCCAGAAGATAGCACTGCCCGGATCTGCCAACACATTCGCGGCATTGGCATATACCAGCACCGTGCCGTACAGCCCGAATGCCACACCGACGGTACAGATAATAATGTACTTCCACGCCGCCTCCAGTGAGGAGCGCTGCCCGTATAATCCCACCAAAAAGGCTGAGCTGAGGGTAGTGGCTTCAATACCAACCCACATCAGGATCAGGTTATTACTGGTGACCACCAACAGCATGGTGAACAGGAACAGATGGAAGAAACCGTAGTAGTTGCACAGCGTGCCAACCGTGATTTCGCCATTATTCACTTCATGGCGCATATAGCCAAGGGAGTAAAGGCCAGTGATAAAGCCGATAATGCCCAGAATAGCGAGGAACAGCGCGCTGAGACTATCGATATGCAGCCAATTATGTGCCGCCAGAATCTCCCCGCCCAGCGCAACCCGACACACTACCGTCAGCGCCACCACTAGCAACACAGTGATGCCGGTAAAATGCACCCAAGTGGTTGCCATCCGTGCGGCACTGCCTAACGCCCGGCAAGCGAACGCGAGCAATGAGGCTATTAGAGGTATCGCCAGCAGCAACAACAGCAGGTCAGTATTACTCATTTCATTACCCCTTTAGCGCCGTCAGTTGTTTAACATCCAGCGTGTGCAGCGTGCGGTAAATCTTGCGCGCCATTAGCGTCATCACAATCACCGCGAAGATGGCATCGGTGGCAACGCCAATCTCGACCAATTCCGGTGCGCGGAAGGCCAGCAGCGCCAGCATCAGATGAGCCCCGTTCTCCATCAGGCAATAGCCAAAGATATTTTTCAGAATATTGCGTTGGGTGACGATACACAGCAGTCCAATCAGGAAATGCCCCAATGAGACGGCCAGAGCCGGTTTCAGTGCGCTGACCATGGGCAGTTGCACCGGTTCAACCACGAAGTAGCTCAGCAAGATAATGATGGCGGCGATAAAAATCAGGCTGGCGGTACCAATGATGCCGCCATTGGCTTTGGGATCGTCCATTTGGCGAAAAGCGCGATACATAATCCACGGCACCAGTACCACCTTGGTGACAAAGGCACTCAGCGACCACAGGTACAACTCGTGAGCACCCAAGGTTTCAGCCAGTACCAGAAAAATAAGCACCAGTACCAGTGACTGCAAGGCATAAAGCAGTGCCGAAGTGGCGGGTTTCTTGGCGATGATTACCAGTAGTGAGGTAATGATCAGCAGCCCTGCGAGATTATTTACGACCAAATTGTTGACAAGAAGTGTTCCGGTCATTTTCTACTCCCTTATCCGAGCCAGGCGACAGCAATAAAGCTTGAGCACACCGACATAATCACCAGAATCACCAATACCCCCTGCATCGCCAGTGGCAGCGGTTTGGCGCAGGCGACCTCTGGTGATGGCTTACCGGGGACGGTCTGCCCGAACCAGTAGAGGAACCAGCCAAAGCTCGCTACCGATTCAAGTAGCGCCAGCACCAGCAGGGGTATCAGTAGCCAATGTTCGTGAGAGAGCGAGAAGCCGGCGGCAAAAATAGGAAATTTGCTGAAGAAGCCATTAAAAGGCGGCACCCCAGTGATCGCCAGTGCGGCGACACAGAATCCCACCCCCAGCAGTGGCATTTTGCCCATGATGCCTTTGAGTTTGGGTAACATACGGGTACCGCAGCTATAGCTCAGCGCACCAGCCACTAAGAAGAACAGACTCTTGGCAAACGCATGGTTAAAGATGTAGGCAATGCCGCCATCAAAGGCCATTTTTGAGCCATAGATAGCCAACGACAGAGCGAAGAAGATGTAAGACAACTGGGTGATGGTGGAGTAGGCCAGCAGCCGCTTCATATCTTTTTGTGGCAGATACATAAAGAAGCCATAGATCAGTGTAATCACCGCCATCACCATGCCCACGGTGCCAATTATTTGTGGTACATCGCCAGCGGAATAAATAGCGCGGGCAAAGATATAAACCCCCACCTTGACCATAGAAGCGGCGTGCAGGTATGAACTGACCGGCGTCGGGGCTTCCATCGCATCCGGTAACCAGATATGCAGTGGCAACTGGGCGGATTTCCCCCAAGCGGCAAACAGGATGCCACCGAACACCATGATTTTGGTGCTGTTGTCCAATTGCGCCAGTGCCGTTAGGGCAAAGGTGCCGGTATTAACCAGCAACACTGCGGCCGCCAGATACAGACCGATAGCCGCAACATGGGTTACCAGCAGCGCTTTCAGTGCCGAGCGCAGTGACTTCTGACTCTGGTAGTAACCAATTAATCCCCACGAACAACCGCCGGTGATTTCAAAGAAGAACAACTGACCCAGCAGAGTGGATGACAATACCAACCCGGCCATTGCACCGATAAATACCAGCAACAGGGCGTAGTAGCGGTTAGTGCCTTCGTGCGGATGCTCGCGATTATCCAGGGTCAGATAACCGGTAGAATAGATACTGACCAACAGCCCAAGAAAGACGACGGCGAAAGCAATCAAGGTACTGATGCGGTCGATAGTCAGGCCAAACAGCGCCATATCGCCGTAGTGAATCAGATCAACCGTGACATCAATCTTCCCGCCACTTAAGTAGATATAGGCCAGCAACAGGGTTCCGAGGGTTGCCAGTAGTGAAAAGAAAGTACAGGACCATTTCGCCCATTGCTGTGGCAAGCAGGCCGTGAGGATGGCACCGGCAAATGGGACCAGAATGGTCGCAATGGCGATGTTCATTAGGGCGATATTCATAAGAGCCATGTTCTCCATGATGGGTTTATTAGCTCCTTAAAGACCGGTGAGATAGAAAACCAGGGACAAGGCAGCAACACCAAACCCCAGCCAGGTAACACGGGAGGTCAACAGGAAGCGCCCACGGGCGATACTGTTTTCCACGATGGAGGCCAGTACAAACACCACCACCAGCTTGATAATGCAGGCCAGTAGCGCCCACAGCAGGCCAAATCCAGTGAGTACTGCCAGCTTGCCGAACGGGATAAACACGGCGAGGAACAGTTGTGCCACCACCACTTGTTTCAGGCTGATGCCCCATTTGACCAGACCCAGCGCGGCACCTGAGTATTCGGTTAGCGGCCCTTCTTGTAACTCTTGCTCCGCTTCGGCGACATCAAACGGGATTTTGCCCATCTCGATAAACACGGCGAAACCACAGGCCAGTAACGCCAGCGCGGTTGCGGTCGGCGATTGCCAGTGGCCGGTCGAAAGTGCAGTACTGATGGTGCCGATATTGGTCGAACCGGCGATTAACCCCACTACCAGTAGCGACAGAATCAGTGTCGGTTCCACCAGCACACCAAGGGTTAACTCACGGCTGGCACCGATACCGGCAAAGATGCTGCCGCTATCCAGACCGGCCAGTGAGAAGAAGAAGCGGAACAGCGCGAACAGATAAAGCAGGGCTATCAGGTCTCCTGCCACGCCAAATGGCGATGCCAGCGTGAAAATGGGCAGCGCCATCGCAATCAGCAACATGCTGCCTAATAACACATAAGGCATCAGACGGAAGATGATGCCTGCATTCGCCGGTGCTACATCCTGACGTTTTAACAGTTTGGCTAAATCACGATAGTCTTGTAGCACGCCCGGCCCGCGGCGTGAGTGCATGCGGGCTTTTACCATGCGCGAAATACCCGACATCAATGGTGCCAGCGCCAGCATGAAAAGCGCCTGCCCAATGGCGAAGGCAATCATAGAGACCGCAGGCATATCAGTAGTTGGCATTGCTCGTCTCCTTAAATAGCCGCGATTATCAGCAGGGTAACCAGTGCGGCGACCACATACAGACAGTAGAGGCGGAAATCACCCTGTTGTAGCCATTGAATACGCTGGCTGAGCCATTGGATCAGGCGAATAAGCGGGGCCACAATTTTGTCGTCCCATAGCGGCTCTACCCGCCCGGCACCACTGATCGAGTGCTCAAGAGCACGTTGCATCATCGGTGCGGGGGAGAGGGTTTTGCGTATTCGATAGAGTGGGGCAAACATCATCCGCAAGGGTTGAGTAAAACCACCGGCGGAGACGGTCATTGCTTGTTCGTAGGCATAACCACAGGCCCATGGGTCACCGCCATGGCGAAATGCCAGACGGCTGCCTTTGTAGAGACTGGCTATCAGTAAAATCACCAATGGCAGGATTAATAAGCCGAAGAAGATGTAGAGGGTAGACAGCATCGCTTGAGAGCTGTGTTGTGGGAACAACAGCGCCCCTTGTGCAACCTGTAACGACTGTGCCGCAGGGACCGCTATCAGGCTACTGGCAATGCGGGCAATCACCGGTGCTACCTGGGTGGCACCAATCCCCAATGCCAGGCACAGCAGGGCCAGCAACAGCATGGCTGCCGTCATTGGCCACGGCACTTCCCGCGCCTGTGCGGCTTTTTCCGTGCGCGGCAGGCCGCAGAAGCTAATGCCGTAGACTTTAACGAAGCACATGGCCGCCAGCGCGCCGGTAATTGCCAGCATGACGATGGCAATCGGTCCGGCCAGACGAATAATAAATCCACCATCTTTGGTCATAGTAAATAACGATTGATAGGTGAACCATTCACTGACAAAACCATTGAAGGGTGGCAGCGCTGAAATTGCCATACATCCCACCAGAAACGCCAGTGCGGTATACGGCATCATCCTTGCCAACCCACCCATCTTTTCCATATCTTTGGTGTGCACCCGGTAGATAACGGCGCCAGCGCCAAGGAACAATAACCCTTTGAATACTGCATGGTTAAGCAGATGGTAGAGTGCACCCAGTAGGCCAAGGGCGGCCAATATAGGCTGGTGGCCCGCGATACCTATCATGCCAACCCCAACGCCCATCAGAATAATGCCGATGTTTTCAACTGTGTGATAAGCCAGCAGCCGTTTGATATCGTGCTCGGCTAATGCATACAGCACTCCCAGTACCGATGACACCGCACCAAAGGCCAGCACCACCACTCCCCACCACATTTGGCTGGCACCGAGTAAATCGATACCAACCTTGATGATGCCGAAGATACCAATTTTTACCATCACGCCGGACATCAAGGCCGAGGCATGAGATGGGGCTGCGGGGTGGGCGCGTGGGAGCCAGCCATGTAATGGCAGCATCCCGGCTTTGGCACCAAAACCGAAGAAAGCCAGCAGGAAGATAACGGAAGCCATCACCGGCTCTGGATGCACCTGCCGGAAGGCGGCAAATTCCAGGCTGCCGCTCTGGCGGTACAATAAGAAGAAGGCAATCATGATTAACACGGAACCGGCATGGGCAATCAGAAAGTAGAGTAGGCCGGCGCTGATAGCATCGTCGTCTTGATCGGAAATCACCAGGAAGTAGGAAGCCAATGACATCATTTCAAAGAAAATAATAAAGTAGAAGGCGTTATCCACCACCACCAGTGCCACCATCGAGGCGATGAACAGGTTCATAAATACCCCCATTCCCCATGCCCCACGCCCTTTGTATTCCTGTACATAAGCCAGTGAATACAGCGAAGTGACCACCACCAGCAGTGAGATGACCATCAGCATAAAGGCCGCCAATGGATCAAGGCGCAGACTGAAGGCCGCGAAGGGGAAGGGTCCGGCGGTGATAAAGGTAATGATACCGCCCCCCAGTAAGGTTGGCGCGGCAGCCAGCAGGCCCGCAACCCCGCCCAGCAATGAGGCCAGCCCTGCGGCATAAATCGCCAGCGTTTCGCGACGAGCCAAAAGCAGCGAAAGTAGTGCACCAGCCAGATAGAGCAGTAAGGAGAGCCACAGTAGCTCCAGAGAGTTCATCATCTTTTCTGCTCCTCGTGAGAGAGGGTGGGCGAGCTGTCCCCGGTAATAAAGGGCAGATCGTTGGCAAACCCACGGGCCGCAGCGAGCCGTTTAGCCTGATTGGCTTGCTCGATGCTGTGTTCATCCACCAACATCAGCGCGTTGGTGGGGCAGACCCGTACACATTCCGGTCCCTGTGGTTGGAAGCTACATAAGTCACATTTCACAGCAATGGTACGAACACCGGCCGTCCAGGCCAGGAATGGGTTCATATTGGCTGGGCTGAATGGCACATCAGACAGCTCGGTCATCGGAATATATTCAGGGAAGCTCTCCGGTACGGCTAATGGCTTACTGCCCGCGGGCGTAATTGCGCCAAACGGGCAGGCGATACCACAGAGCTTGCAGCCGATGCAGGTGGTTTCATCCAACTCAACGGCGTTATTGGTCAACGTGATGGCATTGACCGGACAGACTCGCGCGCACCATGCATCCTCGCAGTGGCGACAGAGAATCGGTGCTGTGACCGTGGCATTTCGCATCACGGTCAATCTGGGGTGCTGTTGTAAACCCTTGGCTTTATGCACCTGGCTGCAAGCAGCCATGCAGGTATTGCATCCAATACAAAGCCTCGACTCCGCAATGACAAAGCGGTTCATAGCCATACCCTCCGGGACAAAAATCTGGTGACAGTCAGGCTGATAGCAATCATTTCTAAGCTGCAAAGCATATTCTGTGCCAGCACGCCTGCTGCTGCTGTAAAAGAGCGGTGAAGGCACGCCTGCTGTGCATTGGGGCGGGGGGAGTAAATAGCGGAGATTTAAACGGCAGTGAAAATGGCGTAATTACGGTGGTTAAGTGTCGACATTAGTGACGAAACCGCCGCTCATCAATGACACTTCGACAGTGATTGCTCACCTTAATCATCTGGTCGCGGCCATATCTAAATAATAGTGTTATTTATTAGCTGTTTAGATGATTTTTCGCACAGGTGAAAATCAGCGCGTGGCTGGCATCTTCTTTGCATCGCTATTGTCAGGGATACGCCACAGGAGCAGCACGGTCATGCATGAAATAACCTTGTGCCAGCATGCTATTGCCATGATGGAACAGCAGGCGCGCTTACATGGCGCGCAGCGAATTACCGGGGTGTGGTTGGAAACCGGCGCATTTTCCTGCGTCGAACCGCAGGCATTAGAGTTCTGTTTTGAGTTGGTATGCCGAGGCACACTGGCGGAAGGTTGTGTGCTGCATCTTAGCCAGCAGCCGTCACAGGTGTGGTGCTTTGATTGCCAGCAGCAGGTTAATTTGCTGAGTAGCAAAGTGATACGTTGCCCATTGTGTGCCGGGAGCCATTTACGCATCGGCGCATCTGATGATGGCGTCATACTTAAGCGACTGGAGGTGGAATGAGTTTACTTTTTTTAACTGAAATTGGGCGATTGAATAACGCAGAGGCCAGGCTATGTGTATAGGTATCCCTGGTCAAATTGTCGCACTGGATGAAACTCAGCCCGGTACCGCCTGGGTGGATGTGTGCGGTGTGCGGCGTTCGGTGAATATTATGCTGGTGGCTGCCGACTCGCAGGCCAGTCTGGCATTAATCGGCCATTGGGTGCTGGTGCATGTTGGGTTTGCCATGAGCAGGCTGGATGAAGAGGAAGCGCTGGAAACTTTGCAGTTGTTACAGCAGATGGGGGAGGTTGAGAGTGATGTAGGGGCATTCTTGGGGCAAAGTGGTTAACCGGACGGGTGTATTATTAAAAACAGGATCGGGTTAGATTTCGGTAGTTAGTGCCTCACAGCTCACTTGACCTTTGATAAACCCAATCCAATAGCAAAAGCTAATTCACAATCATGGTGCTGGTGCTGGATTTTTCTGCTTTTCTTCTGCCAGCCGGTGTTCCAGTTCAACCAATTGTTCTGGTGAGACGGCCGGATAACCTTGTGCGTCATCGGGGATCACATGTATCGCAGGGATAGGGATTAATGGCCCAAGAAAACGTGGTTCGCGTTTCAGAATATAGAGATCCGTCAATGCACCGAGACGGGCAAAAATCTCACGCACTCGTACATTGAGCATATCTTTGGGGGACGGGACGGCAAAACACTGCGCCTGAATCCCCATATGGAGGGCGATAAACAGTGCCCGTTCGCAGTGGAAACGCTGGGTAATGATAATAAAATCGTTGGTGTCGAATACCTTACGGGTGCGCACGATGGAGTCCAATGTACGGAAGCCCGCGTAATCCAGTACGATATCAGCGGGGGCGACACCGGCGGCGATCAGGTCGCGGCGCATGGTCATCGGCTCATTATAACTTTGCAGCGCATTATCACCGCTGAGCAGTAAATAACTGACTTTGCCACTGTTATAGGCGTTTATCGCCCCTTGAATCCGGTATTGATAAAACTGATTAATACCACCAGTGCGATAATATTTAGCTGTACCCAAGACCACACCGACCTGCCGGTGGGGCAAGTCTTGTAGCTCATCATAGATAAAGGGGGCTGTTTTCCAGCTAATCCAGCGATCGAGCGCAATAGCAGTCACCATCAGCAACCCTACGATGGTAATCAAGCTAATAATCAGGCGTTTCCACATTCTCAGGCCTTTGATGCATTCAATCTACTGGTCATATTTGCAAGGCTACTTTACCTGCGCATGCGGCGCAAGCCTTATACCCTTCGTCCTTGAAGCTACAGCGCTGTTGGCTGCGAGTGCTAACCCGAATCACTGACATGAGTCAGCTCATCGGGATTATTTCACTGGCCGGCTAGCTGTAACTCCAATGCCTTTGGGTATTATCTTCGTCCTTGAAGCTACTGGGGGATTCGTTATTCGGCCCATACCGAAGTACAGGCCGAATAATAACTAGAACGATGTGCGCTTATAAGTGCGGTACTGCGGCTGCCAATAGTTATGCTCAATGGCTTTTGCCAGCGCTTCTTCTGAGGTAACAATGGCGACACCTTGCAACTGCGCCGCTTTGCCCACCTGCATTGCAATGCTCTTTGACACAGCCTGAATATCGTCGATACGCGGCAGCAATGCCCCTTCACCGTTCGATGCAAGTGGTGAACAGTCAGCCAATGCACGGCTGGCTGCCATCAACATACCGTCGGTCACCCGCCGGGCGCCCGATGCCAACACCCCCAAACCAATCCCTGGGAAGATATAAGAGTTATTGCATTGTGCAATCGGATACAGCTTCTCCTTGTAACTAACCGGTGAGAATGGGCTGCCCGTGGCAACCAATGCGGCACCATCGGTCCAGTTAATAATGTCTTCTGGCCGTGCTTCAACCCGTGATGTCGGGTTAGACAATGGCATTACAATCGGCCGTGGACAGTGCTGGTGCATCTCGCGGATCAGCTCTTCAGTAAACAACCCCGGCTGGCCTGAGACACCAATCAGCACAGTCGGTTTAGCATTGCGCACCACATCCAGCAGTGAAATTGAGTCACTGGCCAGATTCCAGCTTTGTAGCGCCTCACTCTTTTGCACCAGTTTACTTTGGAAATCCAATAAGTTAGGTAGTTTGTCAGTCAACAGACCAAAACGGTCAACCATAAAGACTCGCGCCCGGGCCTGATCTTCACTCAAACCTTCTGAAATCATCTGTGCAATGATCTGTTCAGCAATACCGCAACCTGCTGATCCGGCGCCGAGGAAGGTGACGGTTTGGTCGCGTAACTGGCTGCCTGCGGCATGGCTGGCAGCAATCAGGCTACCCAGCGTGACCGCCGCGGTACCCTGAATATCATCATTGAAACAACATAGCTCGTCACGGTAGCGGTTCAGCAGCGGGGTGGCATTGTTCTGCGCAAAATCTTCAAACTGCAACAACACATTTGGCCAGCGGCGTTTGACCGCCTGAATGAATTCGTCAACAAAAGCATAATATTCATCACCGGAAATACGCGGATGACGCCATCCCATATACAGCGGGTCATTCAGGCGTTGCGGGTTGTTGGTCCCGACATCTAACACTACCGGCAATGTATAGGCTGGACTGATACCACCGCACGCGGTATACAGCGACAATTTACCAATGGGGATCCCCATGCCGCCAATGCCCTGATCGCCAAGGCCGAGAATACGCTCACCGTCGGTTACCACGATAACTTTTACGTTCTGTTTAGTGGCGTTTTGTAACATATCGTCAATGTGTTCACGGTTTGGGTAAGAGATAAATAACCCACGCGCACGACGATAGATATCAGAGAAGTGTTCACAAGCCTCGCCAACGGTAGGCGTGTAGATAATTGGCATCATCTCGCTGAGATGGGCGTCCAGCAGGCGGTAAAACAGAGTCTCATTGGTGTCTTGAATGTTGCGCAGATAGATATGCTTATCGTCGTCATTTTTAAAATCTTGATACTGGCGGTAAGCGCGCTCAGCTTGTTCTTCAATAGTTTCAACCGCTTCAGGCAACAATCCGTGTAAGTTAAAGTGGTTGCGCTCATCATTAGTAAAGGCGCTGCCTTTGTTAAGGAGAGGGAATTCCAACAGGATCGGACCAGCGTAGGGGATATAGAGGGTGCGTTTACTTTCGTATTCAAGTTCCATGAGTTTTACTCTTATATGACTATGGGTATTGATAGCAATTGTTGCCCTGATCCTAAAAGATAAGAAGAATATGTACAGCTTTTGTTAGTTAAATATGTCTGTAATCGGTAAAAGTGCGAGTTAACTTGCAGATTTAGCTGAGCAGTTTATTGGAACCCGGCGTCATTCGTTGCGAGGTCTTGGTGCTATGATCGGCATCGCTCAGGCCGGCTTATGGCTTGGAATACCAGATGATTGATCAGGTCGTACACGCGGGAATGAGTTTCACTGCTATTTAGGGGAATAGGTAGGATTAGCGTGATAACCGGGGGTTAGCCATGTAACCCCCGATTAGTTGGGTATTATTTCGGCAAAAATGTCACGTGTTTTACATCATCGCAACCCAAGGCTGCCAGTGTTGCCAGTGTGGCATCCCACTGAGTCAGTGTCGGATTACTGCCCTCAATCAGCACCGCACGGCGAATGGCCGCGCAATCCCCACCGGTAATGTTGGTCAGGATCAATGCAGCTTGCAGCGGTGGCAGGCTGGGGTTGAAGGCGGCATTTTCTGCATAACGGCCCACATAGATAGCGCCATCAGCCGCTTCCAATGCAACACCGCTATGAGCATTGCTATAAGGGGCATGACTGTGGTTCGCACCTTCGAGGGCTGCCTGAGTCAGTGCATCGGTTTCAGCCACGGTGTAGCCATGAAACACCGGATCCATCAGCAGCGTGGTGATATCCAAATCTTTCGGGCCGAAAGAATCTGGCAAATAGTGACCCAGGGTTGCGGCAGGGCGGCCCGGCAAATGGATATGCAGGTCGGTTCCGCTATTCAGCTCATTCATAAACTGGCGGCAATGACCACAGGGAGTGTAATTAACAGTAATTGCGACCAGGCTGGCTTCGCCGCGTAACCAGGCATGAGTAACCGCACACTGCTCGGCATGAATGGTTTGTTGTAGCGGTACACCGCTAAACTCCATATTGGCGCCAAAATAGAGGTTGCCGCTGCTCCCCTGAGCGATAGCACCAACCATAAAATGAGAGATTGGCGCCAGCGCACACGCGGCAGCCAGCGGCAACAACGCGAATGCCAGCGCATTGTCATCCAACCCACTGATGCTTTTTACCGTTTCCACTTGCTTCGCTGTCAACATGGCAGGGAAATCGTTTGCGCTCAGAATAGGTTCAAGTGCTGATTGCAGTGAAGCGGGTAGCTTAGCCCAAGGGGCATGAAAACGTGCTTGCATAGGGAGTCTCTCCAAGAGTAACGGGAAACTATTTTAGGCAGCTTAGGGGCTTCTTGATGTGATTGATGTCTCATTACTAATGAAATCGATGCAAGTAAAATCTCAAATGAGAGATGTATCTCAAATTTAAACCTGAAAACGGGCGCTATTTCACCTTGTTACTGTAGACCCTGATGTGCGTTTGCGCGTCAGGGTCTCACGCCATTAGCCGAACAAATGGAGTAACACCGGGAATAGGAAAGGAGCCAACAGTGAAGTGATAATCCCGCAGATTACCAGTGCCAGTGAGCTAAATGCGCCTTCCTGAAAGTCCATTTCAGCACAACGGGCGGTACCCAGTGCATGGGAGGCGGTACCCATGGCTAAACCTCGCGAGGCCTTAGTGGTTATCTTTAATAAATTTAGCAAGCTATGGCCAAATACCGCACCCAGAATACCGACAAAAATGACGCATACTGCGCTGATGGCGGGTAAGCCATGGATAGACTCAGCGACGGCCATGGCAATAGGTGTGGTGACAGATTTAGGCAATACCGAAGCCGCAATCTCCGGTGTTGCTCCCATCCACAGGGCGACCGCCGTACCACTGACCATGGCGGTAATACTGCCAATAAAACAGATACTGATAATGGATTTCCAGCGGGCGCGAATTTGATGCAATTGTTCATATAGCGGGAAAGCTAGCGCCACCACGGCGGGTTGCAGTAAATCATTCAATACTTTGCTGCCAGCAAAATAGTTGGCATAGGGCATATGCGTGACCAGCAGCAATGGAATGATAACAACCATCGATATCAATAATGGGTTAAGCAGTGGCATTTTCAGCCAGCGGGCTAAACGACGCGCACCAAAGAATACGATTAAGGTGAGTGGCAGTGACCACCATAAATTGCTGATCATTTGTCGTCCTCGGTATGGGTAGGAGAACCAATGACTTTGCGTTCGCGGTGAACATAATGAGAACTGTAAGCTACCACCAGCATGACAATTAGGGTGCTGACAAAGCAGGAAACTACGATGGGACCAAACTGTTTAGTCAGTTGGTCGTAGTACTGCATCACACCGACACCAATCGGCACAAACAACAGCGCCATATAACGGATCAGTAGGTGGCAACCGGGTTTCACCCAGGTTGAAGGCAATATCTGGGATGCCAGCAGAGCAAATAGAATCAGCATCCCAATGATACTGCCAGGGATGGTGATAGGCAGCAACAAGGCCAGTGCTTTACCCGCCCATAAGCACAGATAAATAATGGCGAAAGCCCGCAGGTACTGCCAGCAAAGTGAAGTCACATTGCGCATAGAAAAGGTCCTGAGTTACGGAGTGCATTCATCATACAATTAAGTTTGATTATGTGCTAGCTGTCACACTATGAATAATAGACTCATCATGTATCAAACTGTGAGCGTGTTGATTTGCTACTACACATAACTTATTCGCAGCCCTCCTTGCTGCATTTGGGCGACTATTGGGTATGTTCTGATACCTGATGGGGTTGAGCCGACTGCGTCTTAGCCAATCGATAGCCACGATAGAAAAATGCCAGCCCCAAAATAGCCGCGATAATCAGCATATAGAACATCATCTGCGGTGCGGCCCAGGCTAGCAAGAAGCCACAAAGTACCGGATTAATGGCTCCGCCTAATTGACCGAGATTTTGTACCCCATAGTAACTGCCTTTGAGATTCGCTGGAGCAATAAAATCGATAAACAAGTATTCGACTGGGATAACAATAATTTCGCCCAATGAGAAAATCGCCATTGCCAGCATCCATAGTGGAATTGAATCTTGAGCCGCCATAAATCCGAGTAGGCCAATGATAAAGAACAGGGTGCCAAACATCAGCCAGCGCATTAAGTTCTGCTGATTCATACGGCGACTTAATAAGTATTGCAGGGTAATCACAATAGTTGCATTAACGGTCATTACTGCCCCGATCACCTGATAGGCAAATTTAGCATCTGACACCGTAATCAGATATTGAGATAAATAACCCGAGAATTGGCCAAAGACAATAGCACTGAGCATGCTGCCGAGGGTGAAATAAATCAGCCGTTTATCACAACGTAAGATAGTAAATGTTTGGCGGAAATCCGGTACTGATTCGCTAGCTGAATGTTCTGTTGCTAACATATCGGTACTGCTTATTCTGAATTTCAACGCCACCGCGACCAGCAACGCCAATACCCCCGAAATGATAAAAGGCAATTGTGAGCCAAAACCAACCACCAAAACCCCCATCGCCGGCCCCACCGCCCAGCCGACATTGACCAGTGTGTAGTTAGCTGAAAAGGCTTTAATACGTTCATTTACTGGCAGCCAATCAGCAAAGCAGGCTTTGAGCGCGATACTGTAAACCGAGTAGGCCGAATGCAGCAGCGCCAAAATCAGAATGATCCAGGCCGGATGCTCAATCCATGGCAAAGTAAAGAATGTGGCAGAAAACAGACTTATTGCTAGCAAAATCAATAGCTTTTTATTGAATTTGTCCACCAGATAGCCACCATATAGGCTAGTGAAAATACCTAGCGTCAAACTTGCCCCTAACACCAGCCCGACTTTATCGGGAGCCAACTGAAAATGCTCAGCCAAATAGATAGTTATAAAGGGCAGGGTGATAGCTCGGCCAATAGTCAGGACCAGCGAAGCAATCAATAAATTGGTGACACGTGATGGAAATCCTTTCATGGTATTTTCTTTTT
>NZ_JAZGQA010000529.1:0-339 GCF_048593855.1 Yersinia sp. 2542 StPb PI | reverse complement strand
CTCAATACCGTCCAAACCCGCGACCAGATAAGTGCGAATTATGGTTATGGCAGTTCGACCAGTGAGCATATCCGCCATCTGGGCAGCGAGGTGAATGTCGGCGGTGCGCTGACGGCCAACGTCGACAACCTGACTGCGGTGGGGGCTAACATTAACGCCGGCACGGTGGATGTGCAGGCGCAGAACATTAACCTGAGTGCAGCGACCGACAGCCTGCACGTCACCGGCGAATCGTCGAGCAAGCGCCATACCAGTTCAGTGGATCTCTATGATGAAACCCTGCGCGGCAGCCAGTTGAACGCCACCGGCGATATCAATTTGCAGACGGCAAAAGACATC
>NZ_JAZGQA010000528.1:0-349 GCF_048593855.1 Yersinia sp. 2542 StPb PI | reverse complement strand
CATCTAGTTGATAGTCATTTAATTCAAATAACTATAATTCAGAGTGTTTAACTTAATTGATTACAGTAACGAAATAAAATCGATAAGATTGATCGATAAACATTACACCCTCGACATATAACACTCCCAAAATAAGCATCCCGACACATTTGATCGCTAAAGAGCGATTTTTCAAAATTAATGATTGCTTATTTCATGACCCAATCTATAATCGACATTAAATCCTTAACATTTCAGCCTAAGAAGCAGAAAAACCTTAGTAATAACGGTATAAATACCCGAGAACCCTTTGATTCCTTCTTAGATTAGCTTGGTTTTTTTATATGTTAAATCTCAACAAAACCCATAA
>NZ_JAZGQA010000527.1:0-350 GCF_048593855.1 Yersinia sp. 2542 StPb PI | reverse complement strand
CAAAAATCCCCCAACCACGGAATGCGAATAAAAATGACATAAAAATAAAAAAAGGAAAACAATCTTACTTTACGTTTATTCATGATCACTCCTGTTCAATCTCGCTATAAGTATTGATTATACATTATGGCTTTTAACCATTACAGCCAAGTTTATCATGATCTCTATGATGCTGTAGATACTTGAGAATAGTAAAGATCCGTAAAAATTGAGACTCTCTATCAGAAATATATTAAGTTGAGACTTTTGCAAGCAAGCGTTGTATATCTGATTTTTTTTGAAACTACTGTTCAGATATTATTTACCATCTTGTACTCGATAAACATAATCAGTCATCGAAAAAACAAAAA
>NZ_JAZGQA010000526.1:0-327 GCF_048593855.1 Yersinia sp. 2542 StPb PI | reverse complement strand
CTCTAATGATACAGATATAATATTAAAATTTGACAAAAATAATGAGTTTGAATTGTCGGTTTTAAAAGAAATTCAATCATATCAAAACGAGAGTTTCAAGAATTACAGAGCTGCTATGATATTTAGAGACTATGGCGTTAAGTTGAGTGACTTTGATAAGTTAATACGTGCTAAATGCTCTGAATCGATAGATGAACTTGACCGTCAGTATAAAAATGAAACAGGTTTATGGAAACCATTTTCTTGGTATAAAGATAAGGACCTTCTTGAAGAAGCACATAAGTATAGAGAGAATTATCATAAAGTATTTTTCGAAGAAAAAAAACG
>NZ_JAZGQA010000525.1:0-355 GCF_048593855.1 Yersinia sp. 2542 StPb PI | reverse complement strand
AGGTAACCAAAAAAATAATTAGAAAAAATACAAGGGACAAAAAAATCATTATTGGTTAGATAAGGATGTCATTACTTATTACTGGTCAGAGGTTGATGGGCGAGTACCGGTAGTATTTGACTGTAAGTGGTTACCGATGAAGAAAATATATTATCTTTGTGAAGCTTGGTTTATCATGCCGGAAATAGGCTCACTGGTTAGGGTTATTTTCACCATAGATAAACTTCCTCAGTGGCAAGCTATTGTGAATAATACTCAGCAATTTATTTTATCGCATATTAAATATTAAGGAGAATAATGATGCCTCCTGATATAAACACCAATTGGTTATTAAATAATAAAACTAAAATGAGAA
>NZ_JAZGQA010000524.1:0-356 GCF_048593855.1 Yersinia sp. 2542 StPb PI | reverse complement strand
CGCTGCAGGTTCTCCAGTCCTTGCTCGATATCACGCAAATCCAACAGGTTACCGGGGCGGGCAGGGAAGGCACTGAACAGCGTGACATGGCGGTCACTGCCCTGCGTCAGCTCAACATGGCGTATTGTGCCGGGCACGACGTGTAACGCCAGCGTGCCGCTGTTTAAGTCCTGCTGCGGAGCCAGTACCCGGGTAGTCACATAGCCGTGGTCGATCAGGCGGTTTTGCATCTGGCTCATCAGCAGGTTAATGCCCTGTCCCCCCAAACACTGGCCTTGCGCCTGATTGGCGATGCGTTGCAGTGGCAACCAGCGGGGTAAAGGCTCTGCGCCACTGATTTTTATACGATCAATGGC
>NZ_JAZGQA010000523.1:0-360 GCF_048593855.1 Yersinia sp. 2542 StPb PI | reverse complement strand
GGTCAATGCCGCCATCTGCTCGGCACTGAGGTGGGTGCCAAGGGCAAGATTGAACGTCTTGCTGTACTCGAGTCCCGCCGCAAACAGTTGTTCGAACTGTTCTTGTGCACTGCGGTAATCACTGGCGACCGCCTGACCGGTCAGTGCCAGTACCTGATCCCGCACCAGACGCTGTTCATAGGCGTTATCCCCCAGGCGTTTGAATATCACATCCGGGTTACTATTCAACTGCTGGAGCACGTAGTCTGATCCGCGCCAGTTATTCAGATTGGCAAACGCCGGGTTAGTTTCAATCAGATAACCGCCGCTGACTGTGTAGTCGGTATTGAACTTATACAGTCCACCGTTGGGCTGTGTCAG
>NZ_JAZGQA010000522.1:0-364 GCF_048593855.1 Yersinia sp. 2542 StPb PI | reverse complement strand
CAGAATTATAAATCATGAAAATATAAACTGCCAGAAAGGCGGCTTATATTATCACTTTAGAAACTAAGTGGGCCAATAGCTAAATTTTTGATATGGCTATTTTAATTTCTTCCAACAACTGGTTAAGGTTAAACCCTAAAGTACTAGAGTAAATGGGATTCTCCCAGTCATCACGTCTAATAGACATAACTTTAAAATAACCACTCTCGTCAAAAGAAGGATACCAACCAACATCAACAATAGAGCCATTTAGATATTTTATCTGTAGTAGATCCTCATCAAGAAGGTCAATAACATCCGACAACCCATCATCTTTTTGAATAGAATGCAGATCATTATATATATATTCAGCATTACTTATATA
>NZ_JAZGQA010000521.1:0-377 GCF_048593855.1 Yersinia sp. 2542 StPb PI | reverse complement strand
ATCGGAGCATTAGGTATATTATCCCTAATAGATTCAGTACATAAAGAAATTCGATGCAAATGAGAAGATTGGGATATACTATTAGCTGTTAATCTATAAGATAAAACATACTCAGGTAAGTTTCCGAATTTATATATTCCTGACAATCTACACCATAAATCAAAATCTTCTGCTCCATCAGTACCTAAAGTATATCCATTAACTTCTTTTAATACTGTGGCTTTAATTATAGTCGCAGGATGACAAAGAGGATTAATAAATGGCATAGATGATATTATATCAAAATGATTAATTGGGAAATTTTTCTTGCCTATAACTTGATCGTTCTCATCTATTAATTTAATATTACCGCCAACAATATCTAAATCATTCCTTAT
>NZ_JAZGQA010000520.1:0-382 GCF_048593855.1 Yersinia sp. 2542 StPb PI | reverse complement strand
ACCACACCGCTGGCCTGTGACTGCGGCGCTGCCCCGTCAAAAATCAGGGTGCCGCCACTCAGATCCAAGCCGTGCAACGTGCGATCATCCGTACCGACGGTGGTCACGTTATTGGCTGAGAGTTGCAGTGTGGCATTTGCCAGCGCGGCAGTGTTGCCCGCGTTTAACGCAAAGGTCGAGTTCGCCAGGTTCACAATGCCGCTGAATGCGCCGCCCACTGAAGAGCCGAAATCAAATGCCGTGCTGGCATCATTCTTCGCCACATTCAGCGTGCCAGTGCCGGTCAGTGCATGGTCAAACAGCGAGATATCAGCCAGATTCAAGGTGGCATCCGTGATATCCACCGTGACCGCATTGTCGACGCCATTGCTGCTGGTCAGGG
>NZ_JAZGQA010000051.1:0-25224 GCF_048593855.1 Yersinia sp. 2542 StPb PI | reverse complement strand
CAAGTAAGTGACTGGGGTAACTAATCTGCCGGGAGCAGATTTGAACGCTGTTTGCAGCGGCCTCGCACAGGCGAGGCCCATGGACGGGCCGAGTAACAAAGGCGGCCAACACACATGCAGCTTGAAGTATGACGGATATTTATTCGAACTCGTTCCATGAACGACCGTCGCGGGTAATCATGGCAACGGATGCCACCGGCCCCCAGGTTCCAGATTGATATGGCTTAGGTGCGTCATTGTCAGCCGCCCATGCATCCATAATGGAATCGACCCATTTCCACGCTTCCTCAACCTCATCGCGGCGCACAAACAGTGCCTGAATACCACGCATGGTCTCCAGCAACAGACGTTCGTAGGCATCAGCAATATGCTGCTCGTTAAAGGTTTTGGAGAAGCTGAGGTCCAGCTTGGTGGTTTGCAGGCGGTGTTTATGCTCCAGACCTGGCACTTTATTCAGCACTTCAATCTCGATACCTTCATCCGGTTGCAAGCGGATCGTCAGCTTGTTTTGAGGCAATTGCTGATAAGACTCGCGGAACAGATTCAGTGCCGGGTTTTTAAAGTAAACCACCACTTCAGAACATTTTGTTGGCAGGCGTTTGCCGGTTCTCAGATAGAACGGCACCCCAGCCCAACGCCAGTCATCAATATCGACACGGATAGAAACAAACGTTTCAGTGTTGCTGTTCTTATTCGCCCCTTCCTCTTCCAGATAGCCGGGTACTTTATTACCCTGGACAAAACCGGCGGTATACTGACCACGCACTGTGGTTTCCCGCACATTGGTGTGGTCGATACGGCGCAATGATCGCAGTACTTTCACTTTTTCATCACGAATACGGTCAGTACTGAGATCTGCTGGCGGTGACATGGCAATCATGGTCAGGATTTGCAGCAGATGGTTCTGGATCATGTCACGCATCTGGCCGGCCTGATCAAAATAGCCCCAGCGCCCTTCAATCCCGACCTCTTCGGCAACCGTGATCTGCACATGGTCAATAGTGCGATTATCCCAGTTAGAAGCAAACAGTGAGTTAGCAAAACGCAGAGCCAACAGGTTCAGTACCGTCTCTTTACCTAAATAGTGGTCGATACGGTAAACCTGACACTCGTTGAAATATTCTGCCACTTGATCGTTAATCACCCGAGAAGAGGCCAGATCCTTCCCTAACGGTTTTTCCATTACCACACGAGCAGGCTCTTTATTCAGCCTTGCTTCGCCCAATCCTTTACAAATTGCACCAAACGTATTGGGTGGCATGGCAAAGTAGTTAATGGTGGTACGATTTTTTTGATCCAGCATCTTGCCCAATTTGGCAAAGTGTTTGCTGTCATTGACATCCAAATTACAGAAGTCGAGACGAGAACTGAGCTTTTGCCACAATTCATCATCCATCTTCTCTTTCATAAAGGTATCGAGGGCTTCCTTTACCACGGCTGTGTACGCGTCTTTGTCCCACTCGGCACGGCCTACGCCGATGATGCGAGTATCTGGGTGGATGTGACCCGCTTTCTCTAATTGGTAAAGGGAAGGCAGCAGTTTCCGGCGAGCCAAGTCTCCCTTAGCGCCGAAAATCACCAGATCACACGCCTGGGCTGCCTGGGCTGTATTAGTTACCGCCATGTTATTCTCCTCGTTGCAGGATATTTGTAATTTTCTTACATTACTAATGTACTCTCTTTGACTATAGCCAGTAAACCCAGATAAAAGCAGAGCAAAAAAGGTTAAAAAACATCCATCAGAGTGCCAGGCCGCGCCAAATAAGGCCGTGCAACTTTAAAATGTAATTTTATGACGTTTTTGACAACTATTTACCATTATGAAAATTAGACACAGGTCATATTCTGGTGAAAAAACCTTACTTCCCACCCTATGCCACTGCCAACGGGTCCCAGCTCGTAGTATATTTTCATTAAACCGGCATAGATTTCTCCTTTAAATGAAATCGGTAAAACCCATGGGTGACTCTCGATATATGAATACGCTGGAAAATATCCAAAATAGTCTGGACCTCCTGAGCAAATCAGAAAGGAAAGTCGCTGAGGTGATCCTCGCCTCCCCACAAACTGCCATCCATTCAAGTATCGCGACACTGGCCAAAATGGCGAACGTTAGCGAACCGACGGTTAACCGTTTTTGCCGCCGACTGGACACCAAAGGTTTCCCTGATTTTAAACTGCATTTGGCGCAAAGTCTGGCAAATGGCACACCTTATGTGAACCGCAATGTTGAAGAAGATGATAGTGTAGCCGCTTACACGACAAAAATTTTCGAATCGACCATGGCCAGCTTGGATATGGCGAAAAACAATTTAGATATTGCGGCCATTAATCGGGCAGTAGATTTACTGACTCAGGCGAAGAAAATTTCGTTCTTTGGCCTTGGCGCCTCTGCCGCGGTTGCCCACGATGCGATGAATAAATTTTTCCGTTTCAATATTCCGGTAATTTATTTCGATGACATCGTTATGCAACGTATGAGTTGTATGAATTCCAGTGAGGGTGATGTGGTGGTATTGATCTCTCACACTGGCCGGACGAAAAACCTGGTCGAGTTGGCCCACTTAGCCCGTGAAAACGATGCCACAGTGATTGCTATCACCTCGCGCGATACACCGCTGGCAAATGAAGCAACACTATCACTGCTGCTGGATGTGCCGGAAGATACTGATATGTACATGCCGATGGTCTCCCGTATTGCTCAATTGACATTAATTGATGTGCTGGCAACCGGGTTTACCCTACGGCGTGGAGCAAAATTCAGGGATAACCTGAAACGTGTGAAAGACGCCTTGAAAGAATCGCGCTTTGATAAAGGTTCACCGCGCGTCAACAGCGGTGAATAACGCCAAGGGCAGAACTCGCTTTGTGTTGTGTTAGCGCATCTTCTCGAGTAATAATTTGACGTATTATTGGAAAATAGTCCTTGTATGGCGGCGGTAAACGTTACCAAAACCGATAAGGGGTAAATAGCTCGCTTTTGTAATGTTGTCATTGATGTATTGGTGGTGCCCGGATGGGGCCATTTTTGCATCAATCGTTTTACATCCGCAAGCGGATAACATGCATGGCGCTGTGTGGTAAAACAGGGTTATCGTATCGCATGTCGTCGTAAAATTTGATCTTAATTACATTTTACTATCGGATTCATTATCCGCTGTTTTAACAACACCATGCTTCATCAGTCAACGGAGTAAGAGATGTCCAGACGGCTCAGAAGGACCAAGATTGTTACTACACTGGGGCCGGCTACCGACCGCGACAATAATCTGGAAAAGATTATTGCTGCTGGTGCTAACGTAGTCCGCCTGAATTTTTCCCATGGTAGCGCCGAAGATCATGTGTTGCGGGCCAATAAAGTCCGTGAGATCGCTGCAAGATTAGGGCGCCATGTTGCTATTCTTGGCGATTTGCAAGGTCCTAAAATCCGGGTATCTACTTTTAAGGAAGGCAAAGTATTCCTTAACGTACATGATAAATTCTTGCTCGATGCCAATATGGCAAAAGGCGAAGGTGATAAAGACAAAGTCGGTATCGATTACAAAGGCCTACCCGCTGATGTGGTTCCTGGTGATATTTTGCTGCTGGATGATGGCCGGGTACAATTAAAAGTCATTGAAGTCCAGGGCATGAAAGTGTTCACCGAAGTTACTGTCGGTGGCCCTCTCTCCAATAATAAGGGCATTAATAAGCTCGGTGGCGGTCTGTCGGCAGAAGCGCTGACAGAAAAAGACAAAGCCGATATTATTACCGCCGCTAAAATCGGGGTGGACTTCCTGGCTGTTTCGTTCCCACGGACTGGCGAAGATTTGCATTATGCCCGCCGTTTGGCGCGTGATGCTGGCTGTAATGCACAAATCGTGGCGAAAGTTGAGCGTGCTGAGGCGGTCGCAACCGATGAAGCTATGGATGATATCATCCTGGCCTCTGATGTGGTGATGGTTGCCCGTGGTGATTTGGGGGTGGAAATTGGTGACCCAGAGCTGGTGGGAATTCAGAAGAAACTGATCCGCCGTGCTCGTCAGCTTAACCGTGCGGTTATCACCGCGACTCAAATGATGGAGTCAATGATAACCAACCCGATGCCAACCCGTGCGGAAGTGATGGACGTTGCTAACGCCGTGCTAGATGGTACTGACGCTGTTATGTTGTCAGCAGAAACCGCTGCCGGTCAGTATCCAGCAGAAACGGTTGCTGCTATGGCACGAGTTTGTCTGGGTGCAGAGAAGATCCCAAGTATCAATGTGTCTAAACACCGCCTTGATGTGCAATTCGACAATGTCGAAGAAGCTATCGCGATGTCGACCATGTATGCAGCAAACCACCTGAAAGGTATCACTGCCATTATCGCCATGACCGAATCTGGCCGTACGGCACTGATGATGTCCCGTATCAGCTCCGGTTTGCCTATCTTTGCGATGTCGCGTCATGACCATACTTTAAATCTGACGGCAATCTACCGTGGTGTCACACCAGTTTATTGTGATACCCATACTGATGGTGTTCTGGCGGCCAGTGAAGCTGTCAGCCGACTGAAAGATAAAGGTTTCCTGGTCTCAGGTGATCTGGTTATTGTAACGCAGGGCGATGTGATGGGGACTATTGGTACGACCAATACCAGCCGCATCCTACGTGTTGAGTAGTTTATTGTAGCCAATAAATGCAAAAGCCCGCGACTAAAATGTGCGGGCTTTTTTTATGTTTAATCACGATAGCGACGGTTAAATATCCTTACGAACATAAGGCTCTATCTCACCCTCTTTACGGGTTTTCAACAACTTAAGAATCCAGGTATATTGCTCCGGGTTGGGTTTGACCAACAACTCAACTTCTTCATTCATACGGCGGGCAATATAGGCGTCATCAGCATCAGCCAAATCATCCATCGGTGGACGAATATAGATATCAAGGCGGTGTTCGCGATAATTATAGACTGGGAACATCGGTACTATTGCCGCACGACATACTTTCATCAAACGCCCTACTGCTGGCAAGGTCGCTTTATAGGTGGCAAAGAAATCAACAAATTCACTTTGCTCAGGGCCATAATCTTCATCCGGCAAATAGTAGCCCCAGAACCCCTGGCGCACTGAACTGATAAATGGCTTGATGCCACTTTCACGCGCATGAATTCGCCCACCAAACCGCAAACGGGCACTATTCCATAAATAATCAACTAGCGGATTGCGCTGATGATGGAACATACCGGCAACCGGTTTGCCCTGTTCTGCGAGCAGCATTGCCGGTATATCGATCGACCAGGCATGTGGCACCAACAAAATGACATTACGCTGCTGCTGCTGCAACTCGTCAAGAATCTCCAAACCGTGCCAATGAACCCGAGAGAGTACTTTCTTCGGTTCACGAAAGCACAGTTCTGCCATCATCATCAACGGTTGCGCCGCAGTGGCAAACATCTGGTCAATGATATGTTCGCGCTCAGCTTCTGGCAGCTCTGGCATACAATAAAGAAGATTAATCCGCGCGCGACGACGGGCGCTCTTGGCAAACTTGCCCGCCAGACGGCCAATCCCTGCTAACAAAGGATCGCGGAATTTCGGTGGCACATAAGCCATCGCAGCCATAGAACCGGCCCCCAACCATACCCCCCAAAACCGTGGGTGGAGGAAAGATTTCTTAAATACCGGAATAAAGCCAGCGGCGTCATTTTTATCTTTATGCATGGGGGAACTCTTGGAATTCTGTGGGCTAATAATAGTATACCTTTCATCCTTGAAGCCGCAGGGTTGCTAGCTACTCCCACTCACCCGAATCACTTAACCTAAGTTCATTGGGATTGGTAGGTTTGCTGCCCCCTGCAACTCCACGGTCTGGGTATAACACTCCGGTAGATAGTGGTTACTGGATAGTGGTTAATCCAGTTGTAACTGCGGAATGACCTGCTTGGCGATAGCCAGATAGTCACTGCGGTCTTTACCACTCAAGCCTTCTGAGCGCGGTAATTTAGCGGTTAATGGATTAACGGCTTGCTGATTCATCCAGAATTCATAGTGCAAATGAGGACCAGTAGAGCGGCCAGTATTACCTGACAATGCGATACGATCACCACGTTTTACTTTTTGACCTGGCTTGACCAACAACTTTTTCAGATGCATATAACGGGTGGTGTATTGGCGACCATGGCGGATAGCAACATAATTACCCGCCGCCCCACTGCGTTTTGCGATCACGACTTCCCCATCACCGACGGCGAGTACTGGCGTCCCGACAGGCATAGAGAAATCCACACCTTTATGCGGGGCAATACGCCCGGTTACCGGGTTTAGGCGGCGTGGGTTAAAGTTTGACGACACCCGGAATTGCTTCATGGTAGGGAAACGCATGAAACCACGGGCCAGGCCAGAACCGAGCCGGTCATAAAATTTACCGTCATCGGCACGGATAGCGTAGTAATCCTTACCACCGGAACGCATACGCACCCCGACCAGTTGGCTTTGCTCACTGCGACCATCAAGAATTTCACGTGACATCAAAACCGAGAATTGATCACCTTTACGCAGTTTAGCGAAGTCAAGCTGCCACTGTAATGCTTTAGTGACCGCACGAATCTCGGAAGCCGTCAAGCCCGCCTTCCTGGCGCTGGTGACAAAGCTGCCATCAAGGCGCCCCGTCAGAACCTTGTTGCTCCACTCACCTTTTTGTAGCTCTTTGGTCTCTTTGAAATTATTGCCAACACGGTCATAAGTCCGCGTTTCACGACGAGAAACTTCCCAAGTCAGGCGCTGTAAATCACCGGTATCATTGACGGTCCAAGAGATTTGCTGCCCTATCTTCAAATTACGCAGATCACGGTTTTGCGTCGCCAACAGCGACACATCAGAGATATCAATGCCGTACTGGGTAAGAATACTGCTTAGGGTATCCCCAGTTGAAACCACATACTCATGAACACCGGTTTCACTGACATCTTTGGCATCTAGCTCATCTTGCGGAATTTCATCATCAGGCGTGGGCTGATCGATGGGTTCGCTGGCTTCAGGTAATAAAATGCGGGTTTGGCTGGTATCTAATACCACGCTCTTAGCGACAGGTTCATGCTCGGGGTGATAAACAAAAGGCCGCCAAACAGCTACGGCCAGAGTCATTACAGTCAACGACCCCAGCATAATACGGTGGGGTCGAGGGAGATTGTTATACGCCAAGGTGATAGTTCGGACTATCTGCTGCACTTATGAGTATCCTTTTAATCTTACTTCAGGCAGCTCACGTATTGGTTCGACAACTGAGACAAAAAGTTCACATAGCTGTCCTTGCCTAATACGATGCCGCTGCCCAAGGGATCCAAGGTGCCTGAACGCACATTTGTTCCTTTAGCAACGGCATTAATGACGGCCGGCCTGAATTGTGGCTCAGCAAAAACGCATACCGCTTTATGCTCAACCAACTGTGTTCGAATTTGATGTAAACGCTGCGCACCAGGCTGTATTTCGGGATTGACTGTAAAATACCCTAACGGGCTCAAGCCAAAGTGTTTTTCAAAGTAGCCATAGGCATCATGAAAGACGAAATATCCCTTACCTTGGGCAGGCTTCAACATAGTAGCAATATTTTTTTCGTTTTGCGCTAGTTGATCCTCGAATCGGCGCAGGTTTGCATCTAATTTGTCCTTATTTTGTGGCATAAGTTCCAATAATCTGTCGTGAATAGCGATTGCAGATTGTTTCGCAATCGTTGGCGACAACCAAATATGCATGTTGTTCTCGCCATGATGGTGCTCGTCACTGTGATTATCTTCAGCATGATCATGGTCATGCCCTGCGGTTTCACCTTCATGTTCATCATGTTCGTCACCTTTGATCAATAAAGGTGTAACTGAAGGTAACTCAGCCAGTGCAATCTTTTTATTATCAGCAACTTGTGTCAATGGTTTTGTTAAAAATGCTTCCATTTCTGGTCCGACCCAAATAACCAGCTCGGCACTGCGTAACCGCTGGACATCCGACGGACGAAGCGCATAATCGTGTGGCGATGCACCATCGGGCAATAATACTTCCGTTGGTAACACCCCATCGGCAATGGCAGAGGCAATAAAACCTAATGGCCGTACTGATGTAACGACCGCCGCTGAGGCAATATTAAATGGGTTGGCAATTAAAATTGCGCTGGCTAGCATTGCCCGCTTTAGCCATTTTTTTTTATGTAACATAATACGAATTCTCGACGTTTTGTTGGGTAAAGCGTAATATTATAACATTCACTCGGTTCTGCAAACGTAATCATAATGTCCACATTGGTAACTCTACATAATATATCCGTCACTTTTGGTAGTCGGCGGGTACTGAACGATATCTCCCTTTCACTGCGACCGGGAAGAATTCTCACCCTGCTTGGGCCAAATGGTGCCGGTAAATCGACGCTGGTTCGCGTGGTACTGGGGCTGATTCCTCCCACCAGCGGCACGCTTGTCCGTCAGCCGGGCTTACGCATCGGTTATGTTCCGCAAAAACTCCATTTGGATGCCACATTACCGCTCACTGTAAGCCGTTTTATGCGTTTGAAACCGGGTGTCAAAAAGGCGGATATCCTGCCGGCACTCAAGCGTGTGCATGCAGCACATTTATTAGACCAACCCATGCAAAGGCTGTCTGGTGGTGAGAACCAACGCGTGCTGTTAGCCCGTGCATTACTGAACAAACCGCAGTTACTGGTACTGGATGAACCAACGCAAGGTGTTGATGTTAATGGGCAATTAGCGCTATACGACTTAATCGAGCAACTGCGTAAAGAGTTAGGCTGTGCTGTTATGATGGTTTCCCATGACTTGCATTTAGTGATGGCCAAAACTGATGAAGTATTATGCCTTAACCAACATATCTGCTGTTCTGGCGCACCAGAGGTGGTTTCCACTCATCCTGAATTTATTGCCATGTTTGGCAATCGTGGCGCTGAGCAGCTAGCGGTTTATCGCCACCACCATAATCATCGACACGATTTGCACGGAAAGATTATTTTGAAGAACAGCGGGAGTCGTGAGGCATGATTGAATTATTGCTACCTGGCTGGTTAGCAGGAGTATTATTGGCAACAGCGGCCGGCCCGCTGGGGTCGTTCGTCGTTTGGCGTCGAATGTCCTATTTTGGTGATACTCTGGCCCATGCCTCCTTACTGGGTGTGGCTTTTGGTTTACTGCTAAATGTGAATCCGTTTTATGCCGTGATTGTAATGACCATGGTATTAGCCGTGATTCTGGTGTGGTTAGAACGTCGCCCACAGTTAGCAGTCGATACGCTACTGGGGATCATGGCTCACAGCGCATTATCACTGGGCCTGGTGGTCGTGAGTCTGATGCATAATGTCCGGGTCGATTTAATGGCCTATCTGTTTGGTGATCTGCTTTCCGTAACACTGAGTGATATCTGGTTGATTGCCGTAGGTGTTATTGTGGTGTTAGCAGTGCTGTGCTGGCAATGGCGGGCACTGCTGTCAATGACGGTTAGCCCGGAGCTGGCTCATGTTGATGGGGCCAACCTGGAACGGGTACGGATGTTGCTAATGCTGGTCACCGCACTGACTATCGGGCTGTCGATGAAGTTTGTTGGCGCGCTGATTATCACCTCACTGCTAATCATTCCTGCCGCGGCAGCTCGTCGTTTTGCCCGAACCCCCGAACAGATGGCTGGAATTGCCATCGGTATTGGTATTGTTGCCGTGACCGGTGGTCTGACATTCTCTGCTTTCTATGACACCCCCGCCGGGCCTTCAGTAGTACTTTGTGCGGCGGTCATGTTTGTACTTAGCCTGTCACAAAAGGCGCGTGGATAATTGCTCGATTAAAGGGGGGTTTAGAGTAATAACCCCCCTATCCACCCTTACCATTAATGTTGTCAAACCATTAACTCCCGCCACTAATAGCAATAACCTCGTTCACGATTAGCGTCTATTGCTAAACATTCCAACAATCATCAATTCTGTATTTTATATTTTAATTAGTGTGATCAACCACAAATACAATAAAATTGCAGTGTAATACCCTGCCTATCACTCAAATCAATGAGCAATATAATGGTTATGCAGATACATCTTTCATTTCTGCATGGGCTTGTATGCTCCCAATTTACGCAGAATGATTATTCCGCAGAGGCGGCTCTCATGGATAGATCCACACCCACTGGTTTACTTCAGCAACCCAAACCATTCTTCATGATTTTCTTTGTCGAACTATGGGAGAGGTTCGGTTATTACGGTGTTCAAGGTATTCTTGCTGTTTTCTTCGTGAAGCAGTTAGGGTTTTCACAGGAACAAGCGTTTGTCACTTTTGGGGCTTTTGCCGCTTTGGTTTATGGCCTGATTTCGATTGGTGGATATGTCGGCGACCATTTATTAGGCACTAAACGCACCATGGTATTAGGCGCTATCGTGCTGGCTCTCGGATACTTTGCTACCGGTTTATCACTGTATAACCCAAATCTAATCTTCTTTGCTTTGGGGACCATTGCTGTCGGTAATGGTTTGTTTAAAGCTAATCCGGCTAGCCTATTATCAAAATGCTATCCCCCCAAAGATCCACGCCTTGATGGGGCCTTCACCTTGTTTTACATGTCGATCAATATCGGCTCCCTAATTTCACTGTCATTGGCTCCGGTTATTGCCGAACGCTTCGGTTATACCGTGACCTATTATTTGTGCGGTATTGGTTTGATTTTTGCTTTGTTGGTCTATTTCTGCTGCCGCCATATGGTGAGTCATATCGGTTCCGAGCCTGATGCTAAACCGTTAAATTGGCGAAACTTGCTACTGGTACTGGCTGGTAGTGCGGTGATGATATGTCTCTGTGCTTGGTTAATGAACCATGTGGTGATTGCCAATCTGGTGCTGATCGTCTTATCGTTGATTGTGGTATTTATCTTTTTCAAAGAAGCATTTAAGCAGGATAAATTAGGCCGCAATAAAATGTATGTCGCTTTTATTCTGATGATTGAAGCTATCGTCTTCTACGTGCTGTATGCACAGATGCCAACGTCACTCAACTTCTTCGCCATCAATAATGTTCATCATGAAATTCTTGGTTTCACTATCAATCCGGTGAGTTTCCAGGCATTAAATCCATTCTGGGTAGTGGTGGCCAGCCCGATTTTAGCCTCAATTTATACCCGCCTGGGCAGTAAAAACCGTGACTTATCGATGCCGGCCAAATTTACTTTAGGTATGTTTTTATGTTCACTGGGTTTTCTGACAGCGGCCGCTGCGGGGATGTGGTTTGCTGATGCACAAGGTCTGACATCACCTTGGTTTATCGTTCTGGTTTACTTATTCCAGAGCCTGGGGGAATTGATGATCAGTGCTTTAGGTTTAGCGATGGTGGCGGCACTGGTACCGCAATATCTGATGGGCTTTATTCTGGGGATGTGGTTCCTGACGCAAGCCGCATCGTTCCTGATTGGCGGTTATGTTGCCACCTTTACCGCGACACCAGAAGGGATAACAGACCCACTCGAAACACTGCCTATCTATACCGATGTTTTTGGCAAAATTGGTATCACCACCCTGGCCATTGCACTGGTTATGGCGCTACTCATTCCATGGCTTAATCGAATGATTAACATACCTGTCGGCGAACAAGCAACCGCCTGACTATCACTCCATCAGGGCTGGCATTGGCTCAGCCCTGCATCAAAAAATTTACTCTTCGCGGGTAATCCCAAAATGTTTGTAGGCATGATTGGTGGCAATTCGCCCACGTGGTGTGCGTTGAATAAAACCTTGTTGGATCAAATAAGGTTCCAGCACGTCTTCAATCGTTTCCCGCTCTTCGCCAATCGCGGCGGCTAAGTTATCCAGCCCGACCGGACCGCCCATAAACTTGTCAATCACGGCGAGCAACAGCTTACGGTCCATAAAGTCAAACCCTTCGGCATCGACATTAAGCATATCTAGCGCTTTCATCGCCACATCGCCGTTAATCGCGCCATCGGCTCTGACTTCAGCAAAATCTCGCACCCGGCGCAGCAGACGGTTAGTGATACGTGGCGTCCCTCTTGAACGACGCGCCAGTTGATGAGCCCCTTCTGGCGTCAGTTCCAACCCCATACACTTGGCACTGCGCGCGACAATATGTTCTAAATCTGCCACCTGATAAAACTCCAGGCGTTGCACAATACCAAACCTGTCACGCAGTGGAGAGGTCAATGAACCGGCGCGAGTGGTGGCACCAATCAGGGTAAATGGCGGCAGATCAAGTTTGATTGAACGGGCCGCGGGGCCTTCACCAATCATGATATCCAATTGATAATCTTCCATTGCCGGATAGAGGATCTCCTCTACAACCGGCGATAATCGATGGATTTCATCAATAAACAGGACATCGTGTGGCTCAAGATTGGTCAGCATCGCCGCTAAGTCACCGGCCTTTTCCAAGACCGGGCCGGAGGTAGTTCGCAGGTTCACCCCCATCTCATTAGCAACAATATTTGCCAATGTGGTTTTACCCAGCCCTGGCGGGCCGAAAATCAGGACATGATCAAGCGCGTCGCCACGCTGTTTTGCCGCCTGAATGAAGATTTCCATTTGCTCGCGGACGTGGGGCTGCCCGACATATTCAGCCAATAGCTTTGGTCGGATAGCCCGATCAATGCTCTCTTCATCACTGATAATACCTGCCGATATCAGGCGGTCTGCTTCAATCATCCTGTATGACTCACTCTATAATGCGGAACGCAGAGCGTCGCGGATCAGGGTTTCACAGTCAGCACCCGGTTTAGCTATTTTGCTCACCAAACGGCTGGCTTCCTGTGGTTTATAGCCCAAAGCAACCAGTGCCGAAGCAGCTTCCGCCTCAATATCGGCATCCGATGTTTGCGATGAACTGGCGGGCAACTGAATATCGCCGGTATTATTGAACAGATCGCCATTCAGACCTTTAAAGCGGTCTTTCATTTCCACCACCAGCCGTTCGGCCGTCTTCTTGCCGACACCGGGTAATTTAACCAACGTGGTAATGTCTTCCCGTTCAACCGCGGCCACAAATTGCTGCGCAGACATGCCGGAGAGAATGGCCAGCGCCAGTTTAGGGCCGACACCGTTAACTTTAATCAGTTCGCGAAACAGCGCCCGCTCCTGCTTATCATTAAAGCCATACAAAAGCTGAGCATCTTCACGCACGATAAATTGGGTAAAGATAATGGCTTCCTGCCCCAAGTCCGGCAGCTCATAAAAGCAGGTCATTGGTAATTGGACTTCATAGCCAACACCGTTTGTTTCCAACAGCACCAACGGTGGCTGTTTTTCCAGAATGATACCTCTGAGGCGCCCTATCACGTTGACTCTCTCCTCGTTTACCCGCGGTCGGGTATAAACATAATGGCTGTTTATAGCATAAAAAAGGCTGGATGGATATCCAGCCAACAATAACTGTTAACCTGTTCGCGTCTGGTAATGGGTTAGCGAATTCTGCCACGCGCCAATGTCATTTGATCATTGCCCAATCGCAAGGTATTTTGACTAAGATGGCAATGGGTTATCGCAATAGCTAATGCATCGGCCGCATCGGCCTGGGGATTCGCTGGCAGTTTTAACAGTGAACGCACCATATGTTGAACCTGACTTTTTTCTGCCGCCCCGGTTCCCACCACAGTTTGCTTTACCTGGCGGGCTGCATATTCAGAAACCGGTAAATTCAGGTTTACCGCAGCAACAATTGCAGCGCCACGTGCTTGCCCCAGCTTTAACGCCGAATCCGGGTTTTTCGCCATAAACACTTGTTCAATAGCAAAAAAATCAGGTTGGAACTGAGTGATAATTTCAGTCACACCAGCATAAATTAGCTTCAGACGAGTAGGCATATCGTCAACAACAGTGCGGATACAGCCGCTGCCCAGATAAGTGAGCTGACGGCCTTGTTGGCGAATAACGCCATAACCG
This sequence comes from Yersinia sp. 2542 StPb PI, assembly GCF_048593855.1. NCBI lineage: Bacteria > Pseudomonadati > Pseudomonadota > Gammaproteobacteria > Enterobacterales > Yersiniaceae > Yersinia > Yersinia sp. 2542 StPb PI. The sequence continues at coordinate 11,346 of NZ_JAZGQA010000051.1, read as the reverse complement.
GTGACACGAGAACCGGGATCGATGCCTAATACGATCGCCATACCAGTTTTTTACCTTATTCGCTGCATTGCTTCTCATTAATACTATGTTGAGTAACATTAATGAGCAAAGGCACCGTACCTGTGCAATACCGGGGGGTGCCTCTAAAAACACTGGCCACAGAATGCGGCCAGAGAGAATGACATAACTCATTGAACAACCGGATGAGATGACGCTGTTTTACAATGTTGCCGCCACTTCATCAGAGATTTCACCGTTATGGTAAACCTCTTGCACATCATCAGAATCTTCCAGCATATCGATCAAACGCAACAGTTTTGGTGCGGTTTCCGCATCCAAATCCGCTTTGGTTGATGGAATCAACGCAACTTCAGCACCTTCTGCCACCAGACCCGCTGCATCCAAAGCATCTTTCACCGCACCCAGTGACTCCCAAGCCGTGAACACGTCAATAGCACCGTCATCATATACCACGATATCATCGGCACCCGCTTCCAATGCCGCATCCATCACGGTATCTTCAGCCAAACCTGGTGCGTAAGAAATGACGCCTTTTTTGGTAAACAGATAGGAAACAGAACCATCGGTTCCCAAATTACCGCCGGTCTTAGTGAATGCATGGCGGACTTCAGATACGGTACGGTTACGGTTATCACTCAGACATTCAACCATCACGGCAGTGCCGCCAGGTCCGTAGCCTTCGTAAATAATAGTTTCCATATTGTTATCTTCGTCACCACCAACACCACGGGCAATTGCGCGGTTCAGGGTGTCACGCGTCATATTATTCGATAGCGCTTTATCGATGGCCGCACGTAAACGTGGGTTTGCACCGGGATCACCACCACCCAGACGTGCCGCAGTCACCAGCTCACGGATAATTTTAGTGAAAATCTTACCGCGCTTAGCATCCTGTGCCGCTTTGCGGTGTTTTGTGTTGGCCCATTTACTATGACCTGCCATAAATAAGTATCTCCAAAAATACTAGCTTGAATAAAGAACATACTCTTCAATCGCTTGCTGATTACTCCAGGATTTAGTTAATGCTGCGGCATCTGCAGCATCTAACCACTGGTAGGCAAGATGTTCGGTGATAACCACATCCCGCTCTTCGGGTAACGCCAGACAGAACCAATGTTCTTTATTCCGCGTAACACCCGGCGCATAGCGACGGCGCAAATGCACAAAGAGTTCAAATTCCACACAACGCTGGCAGTCGAGTAGATCAAGGTTTTCACCCAGTATATCAATGCCGACTTCTTCCTTTACTTCGCGCTGTGCGGTTTGCCGCGGCGCTTCCCCCTCTTCCAGACTGCCGGTCACCGACTGCCAGAAATCAGGATCATCACGCCGTTGCAACATCAACACCCGACCACTGGATCTGGCGTAGATAACCGCCAGTATTGATTCGGGGCGCTTATAATTCATTACTGATTCTCTTCTTCCGCTACGTCTGTTGCCCCTTTCTTCGCCACTACGCTGATCGACAGCTCTTGCAGAGAAGCTGGATTAGCAAAGCTTGGCGCATCGGTCATCAGACAAGCCGCCGCAGTGGTTTTCGGGAAAGCAATGACATCACGAATGTTATCAGTACCGGTCAGCAGCATCACCAGACGATCCAGACCGAAAGCCAGACCTGCGTGTGGTGGTGTGCCATATTTCAATGCGTCCAGCAGGAAGCCAAATTTCTCACGTTGCTCGTGTTCATTGATACCCAGAATACCAAACACCTGTTGCTGCATTTCGGTACGATGAATACGCACGGAACCGCCACCCACTTCATAACCGTTAATCACCATATCGTACGCATTGGCGATAGCCGTAGTCGGTGCTGCAGCCAATTGCTCTGGGCTCATCTCTTTTGGTGCAGTAAACGGATGATGCATCGCCGTTAGGCCGCCTTCGCTATCATCTTCAAACATCGGGAAGTCAACAACCCACAGCGGCGCCCATGTTCCCAATTTGGTCAGTTCCAGATCACGACCTACTTTCAGACGCAATGCACCCATCGCGTCAGTGACGATTTTGTTGCTATCGGCACCAAAGAACAGGATATCGCCGCTTTCAGCCTGAGTGCGAGCCAGAATGGCTTCCAGTACCTCTGCACTGAGGAATTTCGCAATTGGGCTTTGTACACCCTCAACGCCGGCTGCACGGTCATTGACTTTCAACCATGCCAAGCCTTTCGCGCCATAGATGCTGACAAACTGGCCGTACTCATCAATTTGCTTACGGGTAACCTGTGCGCCACCGGGAACACGCAGTGCAGCGACACGACCTTTGACATCATTTGCCGGGCCAGAGAATACTTTAAACTCAACGTCTTTAACCAGATCCGCAACATCCACCAATTCCATTGGGTTACGCAGGTCTGGTTTATCAGAACCGAAACGACGCATAGCTTCAGCAAAAGTCATCACCGGGAAATCACCCAGCTCGACACCGTTGGTTTCCTGCCACAATTCACGCACCAGTTTCTCCATCACTTCGCGCACTTGATCGGCGGTCATGAAAGAGGTTTCAACATCGATTTGGGTGAATTCAGGCTGGCGGTCAGCACGCAAATCTTCATCACGGAAGCATTTTACGATCTGATAATAGCGGTCAAAACCAGACATCATCAGCAACTGTTTAAACAGTTGTGGTGATTGTGGCAATGCATAGAACTTGCCTTTGTGTACCCGGCTTGGCACCAGATAGTCACGCGCACCTTCTGGCGTTGCCTTGGTCAGCATTGGGGTTTCAATATCGAGGAAACCATGGCTGTCCATAAAGCGACGGACAAAGCTGGTGATTTTTGCACGGGTTTTCAGGCGATCGGCCATTTCCGGGCGACGCAAATCCAAATAGCGATACTTCAGACGCTGTTCTTCACTGTTGGTCTGATTAGAGTCCAGTGGCAACGGCTCAGAACGGTTGATGATATTCAGCGCATTGGCAAAGATTTCCACTTCACCCGTCAACATATCTTTATTGATTTGGCTATCTGGGCGCGCACGCACGGTGCCGGTAATCTGGATACAGAACTCATTACGCAACTCTGAAGCCTGTTCAAAAGCGGCTTTATGGTCTGGATCGAAAAATACCTGAACGATGCCTTCGCGATCACGCATATCAATAAAAATCAGACCACCGAGGTCACGACGACGGTTAACCCAACCACAAAGTGTAACGCTTTGGCCCACATGGGACAGATTCAACTGCCCGCAATACTCAGTACGCATACAATATCCTTTTACTCAGCCGATGCCACACGCGTTATGCACTGTCCGTGCGACTGTTTTCTTAGGTGTTTTGGATTAAAGAGTCTTGAAAAATGGGGGCCATTATAAAGGAATTTCATGGTATAGATAAGAGCGAACGCACAGCTCAGGCATGACAAAATCCCTTTCAGCGATGTTTTAACACATCATTTAACAAATTTATCCCCTCACAAGGACCGCCCGATAACATATGCTAGCAACAACGGGTCAGCAGGTGGAACCGCTCATCCAGACTTTCGCATAATGATATTGAGGCGTAACAGAATGAAACTTGATGCAAAAACCACCGCACTGGTACTGATTGATCTACAACAAGGGATCTTACCTTTTGCCAAAGGCCCCTATACGGCTGAACAGGTCATCGCCACCAACGCACAATTGGCAAAGCAGTTTCGCCTGCTGGGTGCTCCGGTGGTTTTGGTGCGAGTGGGTTGGTCTGACTCCTTCGCCGAGGCACTAAAACAGCCCGTAGATCAGCCAAGCCCTGCCCCCGAGGGTGGGTTGCCAGACTCATGGTGGACGTTCCCCGAACAACTCGCGGTGGCTGATCAAGATATCAAAATTACTAAACACCAGTGGGGCGCATTTTATGGCACAGATTTGGATTTACAATTGCGCCGACGCGGTATAAAGACCATCGTATTGGCGGGGATTGCCACCAATATCGGTGTGGAATCAACGGCTCGTGCCACTTGGGAGCACGGTTATGAGTTGGTGATTGCCGAAGATGGTTGCAGTACGGCGAGCAGCGAGATGCAGCAGTTCGCATTTACACATATTTTCCCGCGGATATCCCGCGTGCGCAGCAGTAGCGAAATTCTTGCGGCCCTTAACGCGTAACGCTATAACGTCAGCGCAGCTAACAACGCAGTAGCGCCAAGTAAGAAGGGTAAAATATGTATATCGGACTGCCGCAATGGCAACACCCAACCTGGAACCGGCTGGGTATCAAGGATTTAGCTGACTATAGCCGCTACTTTAATTGTGTTGAAGGGAATACCACGTTTTATGCATTGCCACGGCTGGAAATAGTACAGCGCTGGCGTGATATGACGCCGGACAGTTTCCGCTTTTGCTTTAAATTCCCCTCGACGATTAGCCATCAGGCGGCTTTGCGCGAATGTGAGCAAGATCTACAGGCTTTTTATCACTGTTTGGCCCCACTGCATGAACGCATTGGCCAATTGTGGTTACAGTTGCCCGCAGCATTTGGGCCTAATGCGTTGAACCATTTGTGGCAATTTCTCGATAAATTGCCCGCAGGCTTCAATTATGGGGTCGAAGTGCGTCATCCTGAGTTTTTTGCCAAAGGTGCTACTGAGTTGGCGCTCAATCAAGGTTTGCACCAACGGTCAATCAATCGGGTAATATTAGATAGCCGCGCTATTCATGCCGCCAAACCAGCAACTGCGGCCGTACGGGATGCACAAAGCAAGAAACCCCGCCTCCCTGTTCATGCCGTCGTCACTGGCAGTCACCCCTTGGTGCGATTTATTGGTGGCGACCAAATAGATGATAATTTGGCTCTATTTTCGCCATGGTTACAAAGACTGCCACTGTGGGAACAGCAATATCAGCCTTATTTATTCATTCACACACCAGATAACAGCGACTCGCCGCAGCAAGCGCAAAAGCTATGGCAACAGTTGGCAGCACGCATACCGACGCTAGCAACCGCACCTGACTGGCCTGAACAAGTGACGTTGTTTTAAGCTCATCTTTCCAAACACTAAACTGAACATCAAGAAATGACAATCCATCGATTTTTCTAGCGACAGTGACCCAACAGGCGGTTATCATTATTCCGCCAGTCTATGGTTGGGCAATGGAGTTGAAAATGGTTAGCTCGCTTTATGTCGTGTTGGGCGCACTGTTATTGATAAAGCTTTCATTTGATGTGGTTAAATTGAGAAACCAGTACCGGGTAGCTTATGGCGACGGCGGTTTTTATGAATTACAAACCGCCATCCGGGTACATGGGAACGCCGTAGAATATATCCCTATTGCTGTCATTTTGCTCATTATGATGGAGATGAACGGTGCTGAAACGTGGATGATCCATATCTGTGGATTAATGCTGATAGTTGGCCGTCTGCTGCATTATTATGGTTTACGCCATCGCGAAATTCGCTGGCGTCGCTCCGGGATGAGCGCCACCTATGTTTCTTTGGTATTAATGGTTATAGCTAATATTTACTACTTGCCTTGGGATCAGATTTTCAGTCTGACCTGATAGGCTTATCGCTTGTTCCGTTGCGAGGTCCCCATCGCCGGAGTTCTATTAGTCTGGGCGGCTGACTACCGCCTTCACGCTCATCTGTGTCTATCAGCTCTCTTCTCACGCATTATCACGCTAATGCGTTTGGTTTTCTGTTATAATATGCGCCTTAAATTTCTTGTTAATGCCAATGACAGTCATGCCAAATCGCGACACTCAATCTCAAAACGACGCACAACGCCATCCGGCTGGGGCTATCGAGCCACTGCGTGACAGCCTATTTGCTGCCCCTATTGCCAAGCTAGGTGACTGGACCTTCGACGAAAAAGTTGCTGAAGTGTTCCCTGATATGATCCAGCGATCGGTCCCTGGTTACTCCAATATTATTTCGATGATAGGCATGTTGGCGGAACGTTTTGTGCAGCCTCACAGCCAGATTTATGATCTCGGCTGCTCGCTGGGTGCGGCCACCCTGTCAATGCGCCGTAATATTAAGGCTGAAGGTTGCAAAATTATTGCCGTGGATAACTCGCCAGCAATGGTCGAACGTTGTCGCCGCCATCTTGATGCTTTCCGGGCGGAAACGCCGGTGGAGATTGTGGAGTCCGATATTCTGGATATTCGGCTGGAAAATGCCTCCATGGTGGTGCTTAACTTCACTCTACAATTCCTTGAACCGGCAGATCGCCAGCGGCTACTTAACCAAGTGTACCAAGGGTTACGCCCGGGAGGTGCTCTGGTGTTATCCGAAAAATTCAATTTTGAAGATAACGATATTGGCGAATTACTGTTCAATATGCACCTCGATTTTAAGCGCGCTAATGGCTATAGCGAACTGGAAATCAGTCAGAAACGCAGCATGCTGGAGAACGTCATGTTAACCGACTCGGTTGAAACCCATAAACAACGCTTGCATCAGGCGGGTTTTGAACACGCAGAAGTCTGGTTTCAATGCTTTAACTTTGGTTCACTGATCGCCCTGAAAGCAGGAGAGGCGCAATGATTGAATTTGGCGATTTTTACCGGCTGATTGCCAAAGGACCGTTAAGCCCATGGTTAGATACCCTGCCCGCTCAGCTCAGTGCCTGGCAGCGTGAGTCGTTACACGGCAAGTTTAAAACCTGGTTTAATGCGGTAGAGCATTTGCCGTTACTGACACCGACCACATTGGATTTGCGTGACGGGGTACGGGCAGAAATGTCCCCCCCGATTTCTGCCGGTCAGCGGGAAGGGATGGAGAATATGTTGCGTGCGCTGATGCCGTGGCGCAAAGGCCCATTCTCGCTATATGGGCTGGATATTGATACTGAATGGCGTTCTGACTGGAAATGGCAACGGGTGTTACCCCATATCAGCCCACTGGCTGGCCGTAGCATTTTGGATGTCGGTTGTGGTAGTGGTTATCATTTGTGGCGCATGATTGGCGAAGGTGCCCATCTGGCCGTCGGTATCGACCCAATGCAGCTGTTTTTATGCCAATTTGAAGCTATTCGTAAACTGCTAGGGGGGGATCAGCGAGCGCATGTGTTGCCACTGGGTATCGAACAGCTGCCGGAACTGGCAGCCTTTGATACCGTATTCTCGATGGGGGTGCTGTATCATCGTCGCTCACCTTTGGACCACCTTTATCAGCTCAAAAATCAGTTGGTCAGCGACGGTGAACTGGTACTTGAAACCTTAGTCGTTGCAGGCGATAGCCAACAGGTGTTAGTCCCGGGTGACCGTTACGCTCAGATGCGCAACGTATATTTCATTCCATCGGCACCGGCATTGAAAGCCTGGTTGGAAAAGTGTGGGTTTGTCGATGTCAGAATCGCTGATATGGCGGTGACCACCACCGATGAACAACGCCGTACTGACTGGATGACCAGCGAATCGTTAGCCGAGTTTCTTGACCCACATGACCCGAGTAAAACGGTGGAAGGCTACCCTGCTCCCCTCCGAGCGGTATTAATCGCGCGTAAGCCATAATAAGACTGCCCCGGCGTAATTGGCCGGGGCAGTGTACAACGGTTGGCAGCGCGGTTGAAAGATCTAGGCACTTTGTGAGAGGGGGCGGCCCATCACTAATAAACTCTTCATTGCCTCAACAACATCACCATCAACACAATAATGGGCAAACTCATCAACATCACTGTCTGCACACATAGTGACGCCCGCTTTGCGATATTTCATCGTCGATGGGACCGCCCGCCCGGCAGAGCTGTGCAGCTCACGGATACCGGCATCAATAAACTTTTGCATATTCGTCAAACGAACCCCAGCGCCCGCCATGATAACCGGCCCTTTATCCTGGGTTGCAGCCAGCAAATCTTTTAATAACGCCAACCCCAGCTCAGCATTTGGCTGCTGGCCCGAGGTTAAAATCCGCGCCACATTCAGGTCAGTTAATTGCTGTAAGGCAATCATTGGGTTCTGGCACATATCAAATGCCCGGTGGAAAGTGACCGCCAATGGGCCACTGATGGACATTATCTCCCGCATCCGTGGCATATCAATGTGACCGTCGGTATCCAGTACACCAACCACTACGCCCGCAAATCCCATATCACGGATCCGCGCGATATCATTTTTGATGATTGCAAAATCATTATTGCTATAACAAAAATCGCCGCCTCGAGGCCTTACGATAGGATGCACCGGAATAGTAACAGTTTCATTGGCTTGCATTAATGTACCAACGCTGGGTGTTAAGCCCCCTTCGGACTGACCGCAGCACAATTCAATCCGGTCGGCTCCTGCCTTTTCTGCTATCTGCGCGCAATCCACGCTATAGCAACAAATTTCCAATATAGTCATTCTCTCTCCCGTTTGACGAACGCCACTGCGACAGTATCTATACCCGCTTACTTACGGGCATATAAATAAGAACTAAATAATTTACTGTTGAATAAATAGCGAAGATCGCTCTCAAGTAAAAACAGAAACTAATAAAACATACTTAAGCGTTTACTATGGCACTCATTTTAAATCTATGAGTAGATGTCAGTCACAGTGATAACCATAAGTGAAAGTCGCTATCAAAATAAATAACCCATTAACGTTAAATATTTTGCTCGCTGGCTATAATTTGCCGCAAAGTATAGGGATGGAACTTAATGGTTATCTCACCATCACTCACCGCCAGTGTCGGGTTGGCTAAGCGCTCATGTTCCCCTTGTGGAGAACTGAATTTCTCGCTGATACCCTCCGGTAATGTGGCTGGTAATAAAGCACGAGCGCGTGACCTCAAGGTATGCGGGTCCCCCGGCAAGACTAGCTCGATATGCTCCCATCCCTGATGGGGGTAATGTGTTTTCCCCGGATAGGGTAATTCCACGCAATCGATCAGCCATGGCCCAACCACCAGAGGTTGAGCCAAGTCGAACAGGCAAATCACCCGACCATTAATCAGTGTCTCGGACATCAAATCACCGCACTGCGCTAACCCACTGCGCCAACGTTGCGCGGTTTCGACTTGGTGGCAACGTAACGAAATATGATCAGCGCTAAATTGCATTAAATCCAAATTCAATCGCGTGGCGAAGCCAGCCAGTTTTTGCTCAAAGCATGGTAAGTCAGTAAATAAGTCCTGTAATTCGGCAATATCTTTCAGGCTACGCATCCGGCTCTCCTTTTGAATTGTTATTGCGGGCAGTAACGCGGCCATAATCTACCGTTATTACCGCTAATCAGCCATATTTAATCTAACCGTTTTGTTCTTTCGCATTCGCCATTGCTAATAAAATAACCGGTTAATCTATTTAGCCATGAGATTAGCGACAACCACTGGCCTGATGCTGACGCCGAGGGTCAAATATGGTATAAATCCTGCCATCTTGTGACTAACCCTCTGCCAGACGGCTCTGCCGCCCATCATTTTTGTGGTGAAAGGCTTTGGCCTTGTTTGAATTAACTGGCACAGAGATTTTCTTGTGCGTCATTAATCTGTCTTTTGTGCGTAATTAAGGTAACCCGGTGAATATTCAGGCTCTTCTCTCAGATAAAGTCAGCCAGGCGCTGATTGCAGCAGGTGCTCCAGCAGATAGCGAAGCTCAGGTTCGCCAATCTGCTAAAGCTCAATTTGGCGATTATCAAGCTAATGGCGTAATGGCCGTTGCCAAAAAACTTGGCATGCAACCAAGGCAACTGGCAGAAAAAGTCATCGAGCTGCTTGATCTTTCAGGTATTGCCAGCAAAGTTGAGATTGCCGGCCCCGGTTTTATCAATATATTTCTTGACCGCCAATGGGTTGCCAGCAAAGTAGAGCAGGCATTGACCGCGCCGAAGCTTGGAGTTACTCCCGTTGAGCCACAGACTATTGTCGTTGACTACTCTGCCCCCAATGTGGCCAAACAGATGCATGTCGGCCACCTGCGTTCAACCATCATCGGCGATGCAGCGGTGCGCACTTTAGAGTTTCTGGGACACAATGTTATTCGCGCTAACCACGTGGGTGACTGGGGAACCCAGTTCGGCATGTTGATCGCCTATTTGGAAAAGATGCAGAACGAAAATGCCAGTGATATGGGCTTATCGGATCTGGAACTTTTCTATCAGCAAGCCAAGAAAACCTATGACGAAGATGTAGCATTTGCCCAACGCGCCCGCGCTTATGTAGTAAAACTGCAAGGCGGTGACGAGTATTGCCGCCAGATGTGGCGCAAGTTAGTCGATATCACCATGGCGCAAAACCAGATTGCCTATGATCGGTTGAATGTCACACTGACCAAAGATGATGTCATGGGTGAAAGCCTGTATAACGCCATGTTGCCGGGTATTGTTGCTGATCTGAAAGCCAAAGGGCTGGCGGTCGAAAGCGAAGGCGCAACCGTGGTCTATCTGGATGAGTATAAAAATAAAGATGGTGAGCCAATGGGCGTCATCATTCAGAAAAAAGATGGCGGTTACCTCTACACCACCACAGATATCGCTTGTGCCAAATATCGCTATGAAACCTTGGGTGCAGACCGCGTGCTGTATTACATCGATACCCGCCAGCACCAGCATCTGATGCAGGCCTGGACTATCGTTCGTAAAGCCGGTTATGTTCCTGAGTCAGTACCACTTGAGCACCATATGTTTGGCATGATGCTGGGTAAAGACGGTAAGCCGTTTAAGACGCGTTCCGGCGGCACAGTGAAGCTTGCCGATTTACTGGATGAAGCTATCGAGCGTGCCGGCAAATTGATTGCCGAGAAAAATCCCGATATGCCCGCAGATGAACTAAAGCAGGTGGTGGACGCCGTCGGTATTGGTGCAGTGAAATATGCCGACTTGTCTAAGAGCCGTACCACTGACTATATCTTCGACTGGGATAACATGCTGGCACTGGACGGTAACACGGCACCTTATATGCAATATGCCTATACTCGTGTGGTTTCAGTATTTAAACGTGCCGGTATTGATGAAAGCAACCTGACATTGCCATTGGTTATCACCGAGGACCGTGAAGCGGCACTGGCTACCCGTCTGTTGCAGTTTGAAGAGGTCATCACTACGGTGGCCCGTGAAGGCACACCACATGTGATGTGTTCATACCTATATGATTTAGCAGGCTTATTCTCCAGCTTTTACGAACACTGTCAGATCCTCAATGCAGAAAGTGAAGAGATCCGCCAAAGCCGCCTGAAACTGGCGATGCTAACCGCAAAAACACTAAAACAAGGTCTGGATACTTTAGGTATTCAGACGGTCGAACGGATGTAATGGGCGATTATATCTAAAGCCGTTGCGCTGTAAAATGCAGGGCAGCGGCTATATCAGTGAAAAGGCACCCTTGGGTGCCTTTGTTATAATACCAGCCAGCAGATTAAATCACCGACCGCTAATTGCTCTCAGGGATGTCGGGTATCATAAACTCCCCGCTTGAAAAATTGAAAATCC
>NZ_JAZGQA010000519.1:0-384 GCF_048593855.1 Yersinia sp. 2542 StPb PI | reverse complement strand
TCCCATGTAATTGCGTGTTATTTAATAAATACGATGGTTTTTTAATATACGGTATAGGCTTAGAGTTATATAAATGAATAATATTAAATTGTCATTTTGAATTCCAACATATAATCGAAGAGATTTACTTTCTGAATTAATTGAGAGCATTGTTTCTCAATGTGATAATAGAGATGATGTCGAGATTTGTATTTCAGATAATGCATCAGATGATGGTACTGATATAATGGTTTCTTCTTGGGGAAGTAAAACAAATATACCTATAGTTTATCGCAAGAACGAGGAGAACTTAGGCCCTGATATAAATATAATTGCCTCTCCCTCTTTTGCGTCAGGCACGTATTGCTGGCTGGTCGGTAGTGATGATAAATTATTTGATGATGC
>NZ_JAZGQA010000518.1:0-388 GCF_048593855.1 Yersinia sp. 2542 StPb PI | reverse complement strand
TCAGAAAATAAGGTCGCTCCATTCAGGTTAGAAATAGAGTCTGACTCCACGGTAAGACCACCAACACCAATAATGATAGCGTCACCCGCAGATGACCCTTTATCACTACTGTTTACAATAGTATTAGCCTCTACGGACAATATCCCTGACGCCTGAATTATCGCATTAATATTATCTAGTTTATTGATGTTTTTGAAGGTGGCGTCACCATCAGAATTAATAATTGCCGCAATGGAATTAATAAAACTACTGACATAACTGACGTATAAATTTCTACCCGCATTAATAACACCGACATTTCCCGTCCCATCACCTATATTGGATAAAACCCCAATATTAGCTAGAGACATATCAGCACCAGAGTAAATAACACCTTTGTTATTTAGAT
>NZ_JAZGQA010000517.1:0-401 GCF_048593855.1 Yersinia sp. 2542 StPb PI | reverse complement strand
ATTGATTTCATGTCGAGGACTTGATGCCTGGCTAAATCTCTCGATATAGTCGTTATTTGATGCTGAGCCTCTTGTAAATTAAGTTTTGTCTCTCTATTATCTTGTTCCAATTGTATTTTCATATTGCGTAGATTGCTTATTTGCTCGGTAATATTCACTATTCTGGATGTCGCTTCCAGCATAAAATCATAGTTAGATAAACGAATAATAACATCGCCTTTCTCGACAGTATCGAAAGCCTGTTTGGCGACTTCAGTGACTTTTCCTCCTCGTTCACTTGATACAATCATACTTTCTTTAGGTACCGCGATAGCTCGGGTTGTCAGCACATCCTGATACACTTCTGATTCAATAGTATGGAAAACAGCATTCTCTCGTGATATGAGTAAAGAGCGCTGAGC
>NZ_JAZGQA010000516.1:0-402 GCF_048593855.1 Yersinia sp. 2542 StPb PI | reverse complement strand
GGCATACAAAAATAGATAGAAGCAAACACAGAAAAACAGGTTTAAAAATAGGTTGGCAATTAATAATTCTTTTAAAGAAATCATTATACTTACCGCAGAGAAGATTAACATCAGTATGACCGACATTTTCAGCCATAACTCGGAGCACATCGCAATATTGTGTTGATTGCCAATTAATAGCTTTACTGCTAGCCGGATAAAAGGTATTTATATGAACAGATGACAACCTTGAAGCATATATTTTTTCTAATATTTCACTACAAATTGAAAAGCCTGACATTTCACTATCTCTGATCAACCATTCATGGTCTAATTTTACCGCAAACCATTGCCCAAGACTAAATGGTAGAGCCAATACATCAGGCACAATAGTTTTTGCAGTGATATCAGCATCCTTTAACC
>NZ_JAZGQA010000515.1:0-403 GCF_048593855.1 Yersinia sp. 2542 StPb PI | reverse complement strand
CTTATCACATCAATGTTGTATGTGATTGGTCTTTATTAACCGAGTGAATGTATTTGAGGGGTTATTTATGTATGTCGATACAGTCTCTGTTGTCTCTGGCAGTAAGTTTATTGATGTCAATGGGAAAGGAGTGATTGATTATGAAAAAGAGATATCACTGGATTGCTGTATGAACAAGATTCATTTTCATACTAAAAAGCTAACAATTGATATTAATGAAAAACAAAAGAGATTGGTAATGTGTTTATTTAGTGATGTCAACCGTAAGCAAGATATCATAAAAGTAGTATGGTATGAAAATCATAAAAGTATTTCAGATAATAATTATCATCAATTAATACATAAGTTTAGAGCACATTTAAAAAGTGCAGGGATACCTGATGGTATTGTTAAAACCATAAAC
>NZ_JAZGQA010000514.1:0-405 GCF_048593855.1 Yersinia sp. 2542 StPb PI | reverse complement strand
CGGCATTTGATTTCGGCTCTTCAGTGGGCGGCGCATTCAGCGGCATCGTGAATTTGCAAAATACCATTTTCAATATCAATGGTTTGAATACGACAGCCTTGACGAATTCCACACTGAAATTATCCAGCGGCAGTCTGGCCTCGGTGGCAGACGGTGTACAGAATATCGGTGGGCTGGCGCTCAATGGCGGTACGTTGCTGTTTAATAATCTGGTGGATAACTCAGGTATCATCAGCTCCTTAGGAACCCTCACGGCGAATAATATCGATACCACCGGTGGCGGTGAGGTTCGGGTTAATTTACCGGCGAATGTCACACCAGATCTTGGCGGTTTGTCGGTGATGCAACTGGATGAAGGGGAGATCATTGTGACCTTGGCCTCCGGCGCGGCGACCGGAACCGGGC
>NZ_JAZGQA010000513.1:0-409 GCF_048593855.1 Yersinia sp. 2542 StPb PI | reverse complement strand
GCGGCGATATCGGCTACCACCATTAATAAGCCACGCGCCTTGTTAAATACGATACGGTACAGGTTCTTATTCATGGTCATTCTCAAAAGGTTATCCCCTTCGTCCTTGAAGCTACAGGGGTGTTAGCTGCACGCACTCACCCGAATCACTTACTTGAGTAAGCTCATCGGGATGAGTTTGCTGGCTGCCTACCTACAACTCCAATGACTTTGGGTGCAATAAAGGAGTATTAGTATTGCCAGTTCAGGTTAAAGCCCACAGTCACTGAGTCGGCTTTGAAGCCATCAGGTTTTGACAGCGGCTTGCCGGCAAACAGGTCATAACGGGTATTGAGCACAGTGCCGCGCACACCGACGACACTGCCCGCCAGATGGTGGCCCAGCAGATAAGGGTCGCTGCGACCGCTGAC
>NZ_JAZGQA010000512.1:0-410 GCF_048593855.1 Yersinia sp. 2542 StPb PI | reverse complement strand
CGCCAGTAATTCCAGCTACTTAAATAAATAATTAATTGTCGATTAATTGTCTCATTATTTCCTTCTGCAAGGAATGTCTCATTTTTAGTATGAAAATTGTACGGTCTAAAAATAAACAGCCTGAGCACAAAACCCGCTGCCGCTGGCGTCTCCTAAGGAAAAACAGCGGTAATCGACGGCAAAACCCACAGCAACACAATAATAACCTTGAGAACAACAAGTGTTACTGGCGCGACATTTTACTTCAATTAACCGACGGGGATTAATCTATTTTGAAATAAATTATTGGTGTCTATTTCCGGGCATCACTGAAATATGAATGCCTTCAGACAGATAAATCTTAAATTAGCAAAATTGAATGATTTAGTTTTTGCCTCACTCATTATTTTAAATTTGACTGACCTTTGCCG
>NZ_JAZGQA010000511.1:0-417 GCF_048593855.1 Yersinia sp. 2542 StPb PI | reverse complement strand
ATAACTTATGCATAAATTTACACCACGGTTCTCTAGGGAATTTTGATTGAACAAATTTTTTATTATTAGCTAATAGAGTTTTAATCTCGTCAGCCTCGGCAGCATGTAACTGCATCCATTCAAATAACTGTTGTGCAGCATCCCTGGGGTGTTCTGGGATTACTTTAATATGATGGTACTCAGTGCCATAAAACTCGGTGAAGGCCGTATACTGTGTCACTGCGCAGGGAATACCTGCAATAGCAGCAAGTGCTGGACCTAAACCGACACTTTCCACGTTCTCTACATTTGGCGTAAATAAAACTGCGCCGGATAACGTATGGCAAATGATAAGTAAGTCAATTTCATCTAAATGCCATTTGTTGTCTTTATCTTTATATGTTTTTATCGGTACTTCATCTAAAAATATAATACTAT
>NZ_JAZGQA010000510.1:0-419 GCF_048593855.1 Yersinia sp. 2542 StPb PI | reverse complement strand
CTGTTGTTGATAAAGTTACTGGAATGCACCCCAAAAAAGAAAAACCAGATATTACGCTATGTCACTCTTTACCCGAAATTGAAAATGCAATACAAACCATTGACCAACCCATCATCTTTTTTGATACTGATAATGTTTCTAGGTTTGATCAGTTTCGTCTTTTAAAATTAATTAAACAAACAACAAAAAGTGAGCGTATTTTTATTTTCACTAAAGAATCTGAAGAGTCAAAGTACGTGGTCGCAGTAAGATATATAGCTTCACTCGTATTCAGTAAAACTGCCACGCAGGCACAGTTGGAAAGCGTATTCTATCCACTATTGAATAGCTGTAATGTAATATTTAAGAAGAAAGAATCAGCTCTAATGCCAGATAAAATGCAACAACCTGTTCTTACCCAAAGGGAAAGCCAAGTTTGC
>NZ_JAZGQA010000050.1:0-25887 GCF_048593855.1 Yersinia sp. 2542 StPb PI | reverse complement strand
CATTTAAGATTTAGCAAAGGATTAATAATATTTTGAAATTATTAGCGGTAAGAGTGAATTTTAATAAATAAAACGGACCAAGCACTTTGACTTAAATGCCCTTCCATTCTGCTGATAACTCACTGGATTTTACCTAAATCCTGATATGCAATAACGCGGGATTCAAGTTAACCTTCAATACCGTGGGCCTATCAAGACATTTATCTCAAATTAAAACACGAACAAATCGCCTGGTTCATTGAAGCCGATAACGACTATCGGCTCAACGTTGTGTGTCTTAACCAGCGTTAAGCAGACTATTTCACATGTTGCCAAACCGTAGGTGGGATTTTATCATAAAGCTTATTCATTGTGAGTTCAGCCAGGCGATGGTCTGCCGCTGAGTAAAATAATTCCAACTCATCATCGGAAAGCTCATACTTATTCTTTTCAATTACACGTTCCAATGTATCAATAGTCGTACATTTTCTTAAACGCATCAGGTAGTCAGTTTTTGTCATGGTGGTTTTTCTTCTCGATATACAAATTAATATAGGGAAACTATCCCTTAAGTTTTCATCAGGGTACAGATGTATTCTCCTGAGAAAAGTCTGAATAAACGCTCTTTGGTTTTTTGCCAGCGCCGCAATTCAGGATCATTGATCCCGTAACTACTAAACAAAGTATATGTATCGTCTAAATATTCTTCCACTAACTCTGAAAGGTCGCCGTCATCCGGGTATTTTATTTTAAAACTCATCACAAATGAAGCTATATGCTCGATCAAATCATTGAGTTGCAGATTTACGGCAGATGTTGGGTCATTTACCCACCCATGATGGCTGTCGCCAAGGGTAGCAATGCCTTCATCATACAAGTTCTCACATAGAAACTTCAACTGGGCAATGTCATGCCGTTTAGGCGAGTACTCATCCATATCATCCCCTCCGTAAAGTCTTAATTCGGTGTTGATAACACAATGTGAGTAGATAGATAATCATATAAACGTAGAAGCTTATCGTTAACGTAAATAAACTTGTCTTGATATGAATATAAATCATTTCTTCGCTCACCGCGCAACTTTATTACTTAATCTTACAATTCGTCAGCGGTTGAGGGCCTGTCATTGTTAATTATATCAAAAGTGATTTTTTCTGGATGTACAATAAATGTTACAGCACCGGTTAAGGATTCTTCAGTATTGATATCCAAACAGGGGTTAAAGATATGCCATTGATAACAGTAAGTCATTGAATAACAGTTATCTTCTACGTGAGAAATATCAAGAATTTCTAATGAACCCGCCGTGTACCTGGCATTTTCCGAATAATACATTAAGCCGGAAACCAAACTTCCTTCAATTTCACGGATATTATTGCTGATAACACTCTTGAGTAATGAAATCGCGTAACACCCTGAGGTGAAGTCCCCAGCTATTTCATTGTTCATTAATTGTCCGCTCATGGTGGCAAGATTAATTCATTCCTGTATCGCTATTGTAACAAAAAATGCTTTGGCATTTGTTTTTCAGCAACTACGAGCATGATTTGAATCAAAAAAATCAAATTTAATGAGATTTTTTCAACTAATACTATCAGCTACATGTTGTGATGTTATTTGACGCACTTGCTTTCAATAACACGCTCTTCCTATAAAATAACGCAGTCTAAATAGGGTTCTTCATATTTAGGGTTATTACTCACGATTAATTTAACTACTCTCTATTAACCTAGAATGCTCAGCGGGTTTGGTCAAGAGCAGGGGAGGATATTACCTGTTTTCTATTGTGTAATTTATCGTTTTGCGAGCATTACCGAACAATGTTGAGGTTAGAATACCAAAACCCTGCCTGACCTCACCAGTGGAGTAACAGTAAAAATTGTTTAATTTACTGTTACTAAGCATGTTTGCGCTGTCTGGTTTGCCATTAGCGGCAGGTTTGCTTCCGTTTACTGAGGGCGGTGGGGCTAGCGTGCTAAAACTTGTTACTTTTAAAACCCGTCAATCATGATGTTTTCTTGAATTTAATAATTTTATGTGATGTTATAATGTATCACATAAAAACACATGCTCTGTTCTACTATGAATAAACACGCTTTCCTTACCCGGTTAACCCTGCCTTCCTACTGGACATTGTTCTCACTTTCGTCATTACAGCGTATCAGCGGAGTCGCCTTACTTTGCTTGCTGCTGTGGGGAGCTATTTATTGGGCGAATATATTGCCATGATAAAGTTGAGAAATATTGAGATTGGATATGATCGGCATGCACTTACCCCGCCAATTGATGGTGGTTTTACTGCCGGGTCTCTCACGGCCATCATTGGGGCAAATGGAGCGGGTAAATCAACCCTACTTAAAACATTGGCAGATTTACAACCCGCAGTGATGGGGGAAATAACTTTTACCGGAGAAGTGCGCCCTCAAATAGCCTATCTCCCACAGCAAGCTGAGTTAGATAAACAGTTCCCCATTGTCGTTCAGGATGTCGTGGCGATGGGGTGCTGGCCACAAAGTGGGCTACTAGGGGGTATTAATCATCAATCACGGCAACGAATCAAAAAGGCATTAAACACCGTCGGTATGCAGGAGATGGCGCGCCAACCCGTTGGTGAGCTTTCTGGCGGGCAGTTGCAACGGGTGCTGTTTGCCCGTCTTTTAGTGCAACAGGCACAACTGATATTACTGGATGAGCCTTTTACCGGTATTGATAGCCAAACCGTGCGGCTGTTACTCGATGTTATTCATCGGTTACAGGATGAGGGGCGGACAATTATTGCTGTCTTACACGATATGTCGATGGTCGCTGAACATTTCCCCCGCGCCTTGTGGTTGGCACCTCTTGGTAACTGTTGGGACTCATCTGCACAGGTTCTGGCGCAATGGCATCACTGCCACAGCTCATCTTGCGCACTCTCTTCTCTGGCTCCTCAACCCGAACAGCAAAGGGTTATCAACTGATGACATTGTTCCATTTATTTGCTGATCCTTTTGTCGATTTTGGCTTTATGCGGCGGGCATTAGTCGCCTGTCTGGCTTTGTCACTCAGTTCAGCTCCTTTAGGGGTTTTCTTGTTATTACGGCGAATGAGCCTGGTGGGGGATGCCCTATCTCACGCGGTATTGCCGGGAGCGGCTATCGGTTACCTCATTTCAGGAATGTCACTGGTGGCAATGGGCGTGGGTGGGTTTATTGCCGGATTAGCGGTTGCTATGTTGTCCGGCTGGGTCAGCCGACGAACACTATTAAGAGAAGATGCCAGCTTTGCCGGTTTCTATCTGGGCTCGCTGGCGTTGGGGGTCACGCTGGTCTCTCTACGTGGCTCGAGCATGGATCTGCTTCATGTGTTATTTGGTTCTATTTTGGCTGTTGATGTCAGTGCCATGACCATGGTCGGCGTTATTACGACGGTTTCGATGTTGGCTTTAGCGGCGATTTATCGCGCACTGGTGATTGAGTCATTCGACCCTGTCTTTCTACGGGTCAGTATGGGGCGCTGGCTGATGGTGGTCCACGCTCTGTTTTTATCGCTGGTGGTTATCAATCTGGTCGCCGGATTTCAGATTCTTGGCACCCTGATGTCGGTAGGATTAATGATGTTGCCTGCTGCCAGTGCCCGTTTTTGGGCCAAAAATCTCCCTCATACATTAGGTATTGCCATGGCCATCGGCATAGTTGCCAGTTTTGTCGGCTTGTTGTGGTCTTATTACGCCTCGTTACCTGCCGGGCCGGCAATAGTCCTTAGTGCCAGCCTGATTTTCTTTGTATCTATTCTATTTGGAACGCGTGGTGGTGTTTTAGCAACCGCGCGCCGTTAAGAAGTACCGGTCGTTAAAGGAGAGTTAAATGAAGCGTTTACCTATTAGTTTGGCGGTAGCTGCCCTACTGTCTAGCCCATTGGTGATGGCAAAAACTGTTGAAGCTGTAGCCAGTTTTTCTATTTTAGGCGATATCGTCCAGCAGGTGGGGGGCGAGCATGTCAATGTGGTGACATTGGTCGGCCCGGATGGGGATCCCCATAGTTTTGAACCAATGCCGAAAAATAGTAAACAGTTATCTAACGCTGATGTGGTGTTTATCAGCGGGCTAGGGCTTGAAGGGTGGTTGGAGCGTTTGATCAGTGCTTCTGGCTATAAAGGGCAGGTCGTTGTCGCCTCAACCGGGATCGATACGCGTAAAATGGATGACGAGGGAAAGAGGGTGACGGACCCCCACGCATGGAACAGCATGGCGAATGGTATCAAGTATGCCAACAACGTAATGAATGCATTGATTGTCGCCGATCCTGAGGATGCTGATTATTTCCGTAAACGTGGTGGAGAATACATTCAGCAATTGGAAAAACTGGATGCTTATGCGAAAGCTCAGTTTGCCACGATCCCGATGGATAAGCGTAAGGTCCTGACCAGCCATGATGCTTTCGGCTATTTTAGCCAAGAGTATGGGGTTAACTTCTTATCGCCCGTCGGATTCTCCACTGAGGCTGAAGCCAGTGCCAGCGATGTAGCCGCGCTAATTAAACAGATCAAACAAGAGAAAATAAAAACGTATTTTATTGAAAATCAGACTGATCCGCGTTTAGTAAAACAGATTGCCGCAGCCAGTGGTGCTAAAGCTGGTGGGGAGCTTTACCCTGAAGCCTTATCTGCAACCGGTGGCCCGGCAGCAACCTATGCTGAAGCTTTTAAACACAATGTAGATACCATTGTGAACAGTATGAAGTAACTATAAACCAATAAACAAAGTGGCTAGCGCTCAGTCTTTGATTTTGGTCAGAGGCTGAGTACTTGACCTTGGTTGATAACTCTCTTCTTTAACATGAAAAAGCCCCGTTGGGCAGCAACGGGGCTTATCAATACCATCAACTGATGGGCTAAAGACCAAATCAAAATCAACGCTTCTTATGAGTCCCTCCCTGAACCGCTTTGAAACGTGGGTTACTTTTACAAATAACGTATACCCGACCACGACGATGAACGATTTTACAATCGGGATGACGGTTTTTAGCTGAACGTAATGAACTCAATACTTGCATGGTTAACTCTCAGGATTAGCTGGCTTTTTTAGTCAAGAAGCGACCAAAACGTTGATTGAAGCGCGCAGTACTGCCTTCTTTGGAGAACTCTTTTTGTTTACCGGTGTAGTACGGATGTGAGGCTGAGGAGATATCCAGCGTGACATAAGGATAGGTCTGCCCATCGCGCTCAATGGTGCGTGCTGTGGCAATGGTGGAACCCACGGTGAAATAGGTATCTGCGCTGGTGTCGTGAAAAACCACTGTCCGGTAGTTAGGGTGGATGGCAGGTTTCATAAAAACTACAATTGTTATGTTATACTATAACAATAATTATGCGCTATTCACTTTTGAGTTTCAAGTACAGAAAATAAAAAACCCGCAAACCTAAGTCTGCGGGTTTTCTTAATGATGTATTTCATCAATTGTGGTGACGTAAGGTTTACTTGGCCTTATGGTCAACCGCATGCGAGTGTTCTACATCTTCGCTTTTTCGACTAAAGCGACGGCGAACCACCACGAAGAAGACCGGAACAAAGAAGATAGCCAGTACAGTCGCGGTTACCATCCCGCCCATAACACCTGTACCTACCGCATTCTGTGCACCAGAACCTGCACCACTACTGATAACCAGTGGCAGAACCCCTAGGATAAAGGCTAATGACGTCATCAGAATTGGTCGCAGACGCATACGTACTGCTTCCAAGGTTGATTCCACCAAACCTTTCCCTTCTTTGTCCATTAAGTCTTTAGCAAACTCAACAATCAAGATGGCGTTCTTGGCCGATAGTCCGATAGTGGTCAATAAGCCTACCTGGAAGTAAACGTCGTTATTGAGCCCACGCAGAGAGGCCGCCAGTAACGCGCCCACAACACCCAGCGGTACCACCAACATAACTGAGAATGGAATCGACCAGCTTTCATACAGCGCAGCCAGACATAAGAACACCACAATCAGTGAGATGGCATACAACGCGGGAGCCTGGTTACCTGACAGACGTTCTTGATAAGACATGCCGGTCCAGTCATAACCGATGCCGCTTGGCAATTTAGATGCCAAGTCCTGCATCAGGTCCATTGCCTCACCGGTACTTTTACCCGGTGCTGCCTGACCCAGAATTTCCATGGATGGCAGACCGTTATAACGTTCAAGTCGAGGTGAGCCGTATTCCCATTTCGCGGTGGAGAAGGTATTAAACGATACCATCTGACCGGCGTTGTTACGGACATACCACTTATCGATATCACCCGGTAACATACGGAAAGGCGCATCAGCTTGTACATAAACTTTCTTCACACGACCACGGTCGATAAAGTCGTTTACGTAACTGCCGCCCATTGCTGAACCGAGCGTGGTATTGATATCGGAAATCGAAACACCAAGAGCCTGTGCTTTTTCCTGATCAACTTCCACTTTGAACTGAGGTGTATCTTCCAGTCCGTTCGGCCGCATACCGACCAGCATATCTGAGTGTTGCGCCGCCATACCGAGCAGTTGGTTACGCGCTTCAGTTAATTTCTGATGGCCGACGTTACCCTGATCAATTAACTGGAAGTCAAAGCCGGTAGCAGTACCCAACTCCACAATCGCTGGCAAGTTAAAGGCGAAGNCCAAACCGTCTTTGATTTGCGAGAAGGCAGCAGATGCGCGGCCGACAATTGCTGGAACTTTGTTCTGTTCTCCCGGACGCTCATCCCAGTTTTTCAGACTGACGAATGCCAGACCCGTGTTCTGACCCTGACCACTGAAACCGAAGCCGTTAACGGTAAATACAGAGTTAACCACGTCTTTTTCTTTGTCGAGATAATAGTCAGTAACCTGATTTAGCACTTTCTGAGTACGTTCTTGCGTCGCACCCGCAGGCATTTGCACCATGGTCAGGAATACACCCTGATCTTCTTCTGGTAAGAATGATGTCGGCAAGCGTAGGAACAACACGCCCATACCAATCACTATCAGCAGATAGATCAGCAGATAACGGCCAGTGCTGCGCAAAATGTTGGCAACGCTGTCAGTGTAGTGATGGGTGCTTTTCTCGAACATGCGGTTAAACCAACCGAAGAAGCCGGTACTCGGCCCATGTTCACCTTTGGTGATAGGTTTCAGCATTGTCGCGCACAGTGCGGGTGTCAGAATCAATGCCACCAGAACCGAGAGCACCATGGCTGAAACAATGGTGATAGAGAACTGACGATAAATCGCCCCGGTTGCGCCGCCAAAGAAGGCCATCGGGATAAATACTGCCGACAGTACCATCGCGATCCCCACCAATGCGCCCTGGATTTGCTCCATAGACTTTTTGGTGGCTTCTTTCGGCGGTAGCCCTTCTTCCTGCATCACACGTTCGACGTTCTCTACCACCACGATGGCGTCATCTACCAATAGACCTATCGCCAACACCATCCCGAACATCGTTAGGGTGTTTATCGAATAGCCAAAGGCGGAGAGAATAGCGAAAGTACCCAGCAATACGACCGGTACTGCAATCGTTGGAATCAATGTTGCCCGGAAGTTCTGCAAGAACAGATACATTACCAGGAACACCAAAATGATGGCTTCAACCAGTGTTTTAACCACTTCGTTAATAGAGATTTTAACGAATGGGGTGGTGTCGTACGGATAAACCACTTTCAACCCATTCGGGAAGAAGGGTTGTAATTTCGCCAGTTCAGCTTTTACTGCAGCAGAGGTGTCCAGGGCGTTAGCACCGGTTGCCAGTTTAATACCGATACCTGCCGCAGGTTTACCATTATAACGGGCGATGATGTTATAGCTTTCAGCACCCAGTTGAACGATAGCCACATCTTTCAGGCGAACCTGCGAACCATCAGTATTCACTTTCAGCAAGATCTGGCTGAATTCTTCTGCGTTGGTTAAACGGGTCTGCGCAATGATTGATGAGTTCAGCTCTTGACCAGGTACGGGTGGAGTCCCCCCTAACTGGCCTGCTGCGACCTGATTGTTCTGTACTTTAATGGCATTAATAACATCAACCGGTGTCAGTTTGAAATTATTCAGTTTATGCGGATCCNTCCAGATACGCATTGCGTATTGGGAACCAAATAACTGAACGTCACCCACACCGGCGGTACGGCTAATTGGATCTTTAACGTTAGAACCCACATAGTCCGCGATATCTTCTTGTTTCATGGTGCCGTCTTCAGAAATAAAGCCGGCAACCATGAGGAAGCTACTACTGGACTTTTCAACGCTCACGCCCTGCTGCTGCACTTCTTGCGGCAGTAATGGCATAGCTAATTGCAGTTTGTTCTGGACCTGAACCTGAGCGATATCTGGGTCAGTGCCTGAGTTAAAGGTCAACGTCAACTGAACGTTACCGGAGGAATCACTGCTGGAAGACATATACAGCAGGTTATCGATACCGTTCATGTTCTGTTCGATAACCTGCGTAACTGTATTCTGAACAGTAGTCGCATCGGCGCCAGGATAGTTGGCGGAGATTGTAATTGCCGGTGGCGCAATGGTTGGATATTGCGCAACGGGTAATTTCATTATCGCAAGTGCACCAGCCAACATCAGAATGATGGCGAGAACCCAAGCGAAAATAGGGCGATCTATAAAGAACTTAGCCATGAATTACCGGCTCCTTTTAAGACTTCTTCGCTGTATCAGCCGGAGCTGCTTTTTGCGCCGGGTCAGTAACTTCCTGCACTTTTACCTGCACGCCCGGTCTGATTTTCTGCAAGCCGGAAACAATCAGGCGGTCGCCTGCTTTCAATCCTTCAGTAACCAACCATTTATTACCAATGGCCTGATTAGCAACCAGCGTGCGCATTTCAACTTTGTCATCTGCGCCGACAACCATAGCAGTAGCTTCGCCACGTGGGTTACGCGTCACACCTTGTTGAGGCACCAACAGTGCATCAGGTCTGACACCTTCATCCAAACGGGCACGAACAAACATGCCAGGCAGCAGCGCCTCGTTCGGGTTAGGGAAGATGGCACGGATAGTAATTGAACCGGTCGTTTCATCGACGGTGACACCAGAGAATTCCAGAGTACCGGTTTGTGCGTATTCAGAGCCGTTTTCCAGTAACAAGCGAACCTTGGCCTTGCCGTTTTCTTGCTTGAGCGTGCCATCAGCCAGCTCTTTTTTCAGGCGCAAGAATTCATCGCTTGATTGAGTCACATCGACATACATCGGATCAAGTTGCTGAACTGTGGTCATTGCCGTTGCCTGACCACTGGTCACCAATGCACCTTCAGTAACTGAAGATTTACCGGTACGCCCACTGATTGGCGACGTAACCTGAGTATATGCCAGGTTAATACGCGCTGTTTCTACCGCCGCTTTTGCTGCCAGAACACTCGCATTAGCTTGCATTGAGTCAGACACAGCCTGGTCATACTCTTGCTTACTGATGTAATTGGTACCCAGTAATGGTTTGTAGCGATTCACTGTCAGGCGGGCAATTTCAGCGGCAGCTTGTGCTTTCGCTAAATCACCTTTGGCGCTGTCATAAGCGGCCTGATATGTGGCTGGATCAATTTGATAAAGTGATGTTCCGGCGGTGACATCACTGCCTTCAACATAGTTACGTTTAAGAATGATCCCGCTAACTTGTGGGCGAACTTCTGCAACACGGAATGCGGACGTGCGGCCCGGTAGTTCGGTTGTGATATTCAGTGGTGCTGCTTTCAATGTCACAATACCGACTTCAGGTGCCTGTTGAGCATGGGCTTGCGCCGCATCTTTATCATTACATCCTATAAGTACTAAGCTGCCTGAAAGTACCAGAATTGCAGCCAGAGGCATTACCCCTCTGTTTTTGCTCATAGATAAACCTCAAGTGTCCGATTTTTAATTTAATTCAATGGATCACAAGCTTTAAAACCCATTGCTGCGTAAATTATATGTGCGTGCTATGGTACATACATTCGTGAATGTATGTAAATCGCACCCCCTCGAAAAAACAACGCTATGGCACGAAAAACCAAACAGCAAGCCGAAGAGACCCGGCAACAAATTCTTGATGCCGCAGTGCGGGAGTTTTCTGCGCATGGCGTTTCCGGCACTTCACTTACTGATATTGCCGCCGCCGCAGGCGTAACCCGAGGCGCAATTTATTGGCACTTCAAGAATAAGGTAGACCTGTTTAACGAAGTTTGGGAGTTATCAGAGTCTAAAATTGATCAGCTCGAATTAGAGTATCAGGCAAAATATCCCGATAATCCACTCCGCATCCTGCGTGAAATACTCATCTATGTTCTTGTTTCTACGCGTGAGGATTGCCGACGCCGTGCACTAATGGAGATTGTATTCCATAAATGTGAGTTTATCGGTGAGATGACCTCAGTCCATGACGCGCGTAAAGTTCTTGATTTAGCTAGTTATGAGCGAATTGAATCGGTTTTGCAAGACTGTATTGATGCAAATCAATTGCCCGTCAACCTTGATACTCGTCGAGCTGCGATTATCATGAAAGCTTATATTACAGGTTTGATGGAAAACTGGCTCTTTATGCCAGAAAGTTTTGATATAAAACAAGAGGCACCGGTATTAATTGATGCCTATCTGGAGATGCTAGGCCATAGTCTTTCGTTGCGAAAAGGGCTAAATAACAAAGCATCGGATTAACTGGAGGTTTATATGAGTAGTTCACTGGTTGTGATTGCGAATGGGGCCGCCTATGGCCATGAGTCATTATTTAATGCTCTGCGTTTATCTATTGCGTTAAAAGAACAACAAGCCGATCTCGATTTACGCCTTTTTTTAATGTCTGATGCCGTCATTGCTGGTCTTAACGGGCAACAACCACGTGAAGGTTACAATTTACAGCAGATGCTAGAGATTCTTACAGCACAGAATGTTCCGGTTAAATTATGCAAAACTTGCGCCGATGCCCGTGGTGTGACTGGGTTAACGCTGGTTGATGGTGCAGAAATCGGTACTTTGGTTGAGTTGGCTCAATGGACGTTAGCCGCTGATAAAGTTCTCACGTTCTAAGTAATAAGGGGATTATTACTCTTCCCTGAATCAACTGATATTGCTGGTTGTTACATCCTATTCAACAACAACTGCGTAACAGCCCGCATTATTACAGCTATTCACGCTCTGAAAGATTTTTCTTATTATGACTCGAGACTGAACGTGATAGGATTTCAGCCTCTCTGTTGAAATGAAGTTCAAATATGAGCAGCAGATCCCATAATCAATATTCTTTACCCTTATCCATGCCAGTCATGACGTCAGTGGGGGCATTTTTATTACGCCTTCAGACAATGCTTATCCTGCTTATAATTGCCTTTATATCTTTGCCATCGACTTTTGCATCTGGAATCAATATTGATGTGCCGACCCGCACTGAGGTATTAAGCCAACTGGATACACTATCAAAACAAAAAATATTGTCGCCAGCGGAAAAGTTATCACAGCAGGATCTGACTAAAACGTTGGAATACCTTGATACCATTGAGCGTACCAAGCAAGAGGCCAGTCAACTTAAACAACAACTGGCACAAGCTCCCGCAAAATTACGGCAGGCGACAGAGGGGCTGGATGCGCTTAAGAATAGTACCGCTGACCCGCTGACCCGGGAGTCATTGGCGAATTATTCGCTGCGCCAATTGGAATCACGTCTAAATGAAACGCTGGATGATTTACAATCAGCTCAGGAAGACCTCTCCGCTTATAATAGCCAGTTAATTGCCCTGCAAACTCAGCCCGAACGGGTGCAGAGTGCAATGTATAACGCATCAATGCGTTTAATGCAGATTCGCAATCAACTCAATGGATTAGCGCCAAATCAAGAGGTTCTGCGTCCAACCCAGCAGCAAGAGTTATTGACTGAGCAGGTGATGTTAAATGCGCAGTTGGATTTGCAACGTAAAAATCTGGAAGCTAACACCACCTTACAGGATTTACTGCAAAAACAACGGGATTACACTACTGCGCACATAAACCAACTGGAGCGCTACGTACAGCTACTGCAAGAGGTGGTCAGCGGCAAACGATTAATCCTATCAGAAAAAACAGCCAAAGAAGCGCAAGCACCTAATGATGCAACTGATATTCAAAATGATCCGTTAGTTAGCCGAGAACTGACGATTAACAAAGAATTAAGTCAGCGCCTGATTAATGCCACGAAAGAAGGCAACACCTTGGTACAACAGAATATCAGAGTTAAAAACTGGCTGGATCGCGCGCTGCAATCGGAACGTAACTTAAAAGAACAAATTACCGTATTACGCGGTAGCTTATTGCTTTCGCGTATCTTGTATCAACAGCAGCTCAATTTACCGGCTGCGGGTTTGATAACCAATATGGGGCCACGTATTGCTGACTTGCGCTTGGAGCAATTTGAAATAAATCAGCAACGTGACCAGCTATTCCAGGGGGATGACTATATCCAAACCCTGATGAATGACAGTAAAGAGAAGATCAGTCCTGATGTAGAAGACGCGCTGGGGCAAATTGTTGATATCCGCCGTGAGCTACTGGATCAGTTGAATAAACAGTTGGGTAACCAACTGACATTGGCTATCAATCTGCAAATTAACCAACAGCAGTTGCTCAGCGTCAATGAATCACTGCAACATACTCTGACACAGCAGATTTTTTGGGTCAGTAGCAATAAACCGATGGACTGGTCTTGGCTAAAAGCCTTACCGGGCGCACTTAAAGCTGAACTGAGCAATTTTCACTTTACCCTGTCACCGGGGGATGTGTTAGCGGGGTTGATCAAATCAATGGTGTTCTTACTACCCATGTTGATTGTGGTGGGGGTGATCCGATCACGCTATAACATCATTAATAAACATTTGGATAGGTTGGCGGCTGACGTCGGGCAACTCAAGCACGACAGCCAAATGCATACGCCAAATGCCATTATGCTCACTTTACTGAAAGTCTTGCCTGGGGCCTTAATTATCCTAGGTATTGGCTATTGGTGCCTGCGTTCAGACTTTAATCTTAGTGATTTCCTCTGGAGCTTATTCCAACGTTTGGCGCTGTTCTGGCTAATATTTGATCTGACCTATCGTATGCTCTCGCCAGGGGGAATTACCGAGCGACACTTTATGATCGCGGCTGACCGATGCGCGCATTATCGCCGCCAAATGGTGCGATTAGGGGGGGCATTGTTGCCGGTGATATTCTGGTCGGAACTGGGAGAGAAAAGTCCACTTCGATTGGTCGATGATGTCATCGGGCAAATTGTTATTGTTATTGCATTGGCACTGCTGGCCCTGTTTGTCTATCCATTCTGCCGCGATAGTTGGCGTGAAAAAGATTCCCATGCGGTGCGGTTAGTGATTGTGACTGCGGTTGCGGTAACCCCCATCATATTGATTGGCTTAATGATGGCAGGATATTTTTATACGACACTGCAACTGGCTGGTCGCTGGATTGATAGCCTGTACTTATTGTTCCTGTGGAATATCGTTTACCTGACGGCAATTCGAGGTTTAGGGGTTGCCGCGCGGCGTTTGGCCTATCGTAGGGCCATTGCCCGGCGGCAAAGTTTGGTGAAAGAGGGGGCTGAAGGTGGTGAGCCGGTTGAAGAGCCGCCATTAGCCTTGGACCAAATTAACCAACAGTCATTACGCCTGACAACGATGGCGCTCTTCCTGATTTTTGCCACTTGTTTCTATTGGATTTGGGCGGACCTGATAACGGTTATTTCCTATCTGGACAGTATCTCTTTGTGGCATTACACCTCAACAGTCGCTGGTGCTAGCGTCGCGCAGGCTGTGACCTTGGGGAATATGCTGGTGGCTTTGATGGCATTGGTGGTTGCCTATGTTCTGACTCGTAACTTGCCGGGCTTACTTGAGGTTGTGGTATTGTCGCGCCTGCAACTGCGCCAAGGCACTTCTTATGCCATCACCACCATTCTGACTTATCTCATCACGGCGGTCGGTGGGATAACCGCGTTAAGTTCGCTCGGTGTTTCGTGGGATAAATTGCAATGGTTAGTGGCGGCATTGTCTGTTGGTTTAGGGTTTGGCTTGCAGGAAATCTTTGCCAACTTTGTATCCGGTTTGATTATTCTGTTTGAGCGGCCCGTTCGTATCGGCGATACCATTACCATTGGTACTTTTTCGGGGAATGTCAGCAAGATACGCATCCGTGCGACGACAATTACCGATTTTGACCGTAAAGAAGTCATTATTCCGAACAAAGCATTTGTTACCGAGCGCCTGATCAACTGGTCACTGTCAGATACCATTACGCGCATCATCATTAAAGTGGGTGTCGCCTATGGTTCTGATCTGGCGAAAGTAAAAGATGTACTGTTACAAGCCGCCCATGAGAATCCACGAGTTATGGTTGATCCTGAACCGCAAGTCTTCTTCCTAAACTTCGGTTCCAGCACTCTTGATCATGAGTTACGCCTGTATGTTCGTGAATTGAGAGATCGCAGCTATACGGTGGATGAATTGAACAGGGCTATTGATAAGTTATGTCGTGATAATGACATTAATATCGCCTTTAACCAGTTGGAAGTGTATCTGCACAAACCAGATGGTACCGAGATTCAGGAAGTCAGTCGCCCGCTTGATAAACAGGGCTTACCGGCTGAGCAATCGGAATTGGGAGATACTAAGCCTGACTTACCGGATATCAATAAGCCGCTTGCTTAAGGCATTAGGCTGTATAGGCAGTAGCGCACCATTACTGATGGAGTCTCTACAGGTCGGGTAATATACCTGCATCACTAAGGCGACACGTTAGTGTATCGCCTTGGCTAAACAGCAGAAGTGATATCTTCAATCTGAGTTTTGACGGCGGAGCTTACGCTGATAATCAAGTTGCACGATCGCTAACGCCGCCAGTGCTGTCTCGGGCGCTATCTCATTGCATTCCAGCAGATAGATAAGATCTACTGCCAGTTGCAGTTCTGGTGGAGCTTTTTCAACTGACATAATCTGACCAACATTTGATTTGCAGTTAATCGGGAAGTCGGGTGTGAATATCGTACCTGGGTTCCACCTGACCTGATTCAACCTATATACCCACTAGATTTCAACATGCTGGAAAGCGGTAAGCCAGGTAATCCCGATTAACTGACACCAGTCAGTAATTCGGGTGAACGCAAGCCGTCAACATCTGCACTTGAAAGAGGGCGGGCATAAACATTATAGAGAACTATTTGCTGTCGGAATCTCAAT
Source organism: Yersinia sp. 2542 StPb PI (assembly GCF_048593855.1). Classification (NCBI taxonomy): domain Bacteria; kingdom Pseudomonadati; phylum Pseudomonadota; class Gammaproteobacteria; order Enterobacterales; family Yersiniaceae; genus Yersinia; species Yersinia sp. 2542 StPb PI. The sequence continues at coordinate 10,760 of NZ_JAZGQA010000050.1, read as the reverse complement.
GATTCAAAAAATGTGACAAATATTCAAAAACCGTTCTCTTTTTTCTCAATACTGCGTTCTATTCTTATCAACGCCTGCCGGCAGCGCATTAGGCGCCCCTCGAGTGCCGCTAGCTCTTTCTGTATTTTCTGCTGCTCAGATAACAAACTTTGCTTACCAAGTTGGCTCTCTCTATCCTGAATCATGGTCAATATTCGCCGTTCATAATCTTGATGTTCAGCCAGCTTATGGTAAGGGTCCAATTTATTATCCCGAGGTTCAGGATTGGATTTTCTTAATTTTTGTGTAGCCAATTCTCTTTGCAATGCAGAAATCTGGGCAACCAGTTTTTCAGCGAGAAAAGCAACCTGTTGTGTGCGATTATCAGCAACCACCTGCTTTAGTTGTGCCATATTTTTACGTATTTCCTGTAGATAATCGCGGAAACGGTTGCCATGATTACCAAACAGCTTTAGATCAAAACGGGCTTGCTGAGAGGGAATGTTTGCCTGAGGGCCAACTTGCGCTGACAGCGCTTCAATTTGACTTTCAAGCACCTGCAATAATTTTTCCGTACTCATGGCGCTTCTCCTTGGCATTTCCCGCCAGCTTGCCTTCGAATGGCGGCAGATACAAGCTTGGAGGAGGGTAAATAAAATAGATACCGACNTCTTGTGCAAATAATGGCAAGAATATCTATTGATGATGTTCAACGCATGGGTTAATGATAACGCTTTATTAAAGTGATGATAAAGGGAGCTTATGTCTCGTTGGTTTTTGATAACCTTGGGTTGGCTGGCGGTGATATTGGCAACGTTAGGTGTCGTGCTTCCTCTGTTACCCACCACACCGTTTTTGCTGTTGGCCGCCTGGTGTTTTGCACGATCCTCCCCGCGATTTCATCACTGGTTGCTCTACCGTTCATGGTTTGGTAGCTATATACGTACCTGGCAACAACATCGAGCATTGCCTGTGGGCACTAAATGGAAGGCAATACTGGTTACCATACTTACATTTGCTGTTTCACTTTGGTTGGTGAAAATCTGGTGGGTGAGAGGCATATTACTTATTATGTTAACCCTACTGTTGACCTTTATGTGGCGAATGCCAGTTATTGACCTATCGCAACAAAAACGGCGCTGAGCAATTCACACTAGTTGCATTTTAGTGCCAGTTTGCATAGATTTGAGCGTTTTCGTGCGCGGGGTAATCCCTCGTTGCATCCTTAATGTTAAGGATGCAGTGACTTAAACTATCGGAGTATTATCGATAGCGAGACTAAGTTACTCAGCCGATGCCATTTAACATCGACTGGCCGCGCTTAAGTATGTACAGCAGTTTTATCAGGCACAAATTATGACCGCTACTGCACCTAATACAGCACAACAGCTTCAATATATTAAAGACAGTATCAAAACCATCCCCGATTATCCAAAAGCGGGAATACTGTTTCGTGATGTGACCAGCTTGCTAGAAGATCCATTAGCCTATGCCGCTAGCATCGAATTGCTGGTAGAGCGCTATCTGGGTAAAGGCGTGACCAAAGTAGTGGGTACTGAAGCTCGCGGCTTTCTGTTTGGTGCTCCGGTAGCCCTGTCGCTGGGTGTCGGTTTTGTTCCGGTGCGTAAACCCGGTAAATTACCGCGGGAAACTATCAGCGAAAGCTATGAGTTGGAGTATGGCACGGACAAACTTGAGATCCACACCGATAGCATTAAACCGGGCGATAATGTCTTAGTGATTGACGATTTGCTGGCTACCGGCGGCACAATCGAGGCAACGGTTAAGCTCATCCGTCGGCTGGGTGGCGTCGTGACTGACGCTGCATTTGTGATTGATTTGCCTGAATTGGGCGGCGAAGCGCGTCTGACTCAGCAAGGTATCACTTGCTATAGTTTGGTCTCGTTCAGCGGGCATTGATTTTATCCCCAAAGAATGTGGAGTTGCAGATAGGCTGCAAGTGAATACATCCCGATAAACTTACCCAGGTAGATGATTTGGGTGAATGAAAGCAGCCAACAGCACTCTGGACTGAAAGATGGTAGGCATAACAATCTGGTGGTCATCAACCGTGACCGTCAGATTATTCGATGAATATCGGGAAAATATTATCAATGCAAACTGCCATTCACTTATTAGAGTGGCAGCGAATAAATACGTGAAGACTCGCCCCATGGGTGATAACCCAATCCAGTAAAAGTAAAACCATACTTTTCGTAGAACCCGATATGGTCAGTACATAAATGTAGTGTATCAAAACCTAATTGTTTGGTTTCTTTAGCAATATGCCTGATCAGTAATTCACCATAAGCATACCCCCGGTGTTGCTCTTCAATATAAAGCGCACATAACCAAGGGTACAGATCCATACGGCTAATAAAATCATTGGTGATTAATCCAGCGCAACCAATAATTTCATTATTCATTTCCATCAAATACCATTGAGGTAAAGGATTTTTAGCTGCAATACAAAGACTGATGCAATCCTGATAAAGCATTTTAGTCTCTTCCGTGGCCCACTTATTCTGAAAATAGCGGATAGATTGATCTTTATACTCAGGGTGACTTCTCACCGAGATGATTCTTATCATTATTGTTTTCCTAACGCACTAATTATACTCACTATTTTTGGTAGAGATCCCAGCGATTACCGTAAATATCTTCGAATACAACCACCATGCCATATTCCTCTTTGCGAGGTTCTTCGCAGAATGTCACTCCTTTTGATTTCATCAACTCATAATCACGCCAGAAGTTATCTGTCTCAAGAAAAAGGAATACTCGACCACCGCATTGATTACCAATAAACGCAGTTTGATGGTCATTGGATGCCCGAGCTAGCAATAAACGACACTCACTGTCTTCTGTCGGCGAAACCGACACCCAACGTTTCCCTGGTTGTGCCTCATCTTCTCGCAGAAAAAAACCTAACTTTTCGGTATAAAATTCAATCGCTTTATCGTAATCATCAACGACGATAGCAATATAGCCCATCCCTCTTTTTTTACTTGTCATAAATCCGTCCATTGTTAATTGACCAAAACTGGGTGCCGCTGATTATTAACTATAACTTCTTGATAGCCTAGGCATCGGCACTGATTGAATACCATGCAAAATCCAGCAGTCAGGGAAGCAACTTTACACTCTGCTAATCTCCGTTACCTGTCAGAGCAAATTTCCGATCGTACTAAGGCCGGTATTTCACAATAGATTGCCAGCATAACATCCAGATTGTGGAATAAAAATGAACAGGCCACCGTTGTAAAATTCATTGCTGGCAATATCGATTCTTTCAACATGGGGGAGAGTCAGAAAGGAAATAAGAACGGGATTATTACGGCATCGCAGGGTACAAAGAATCGACAACTCTACTTCCACAAAGTAAATTTGTGGGAATGACGATGGGCGTACTGGTACACTAAGATTCAACCTGTAGCTATTCGGGTTAATGTGTTCAAAAACAAACCACTTAATATATGTAGGTTAAATAGTGGTTTTTTTACTGGTGATTAAATTATTCTTTATAAATCAATGATGAAGTATTAATGAGCTATCAGGTCCTTGCCCGTAAGTGGCGCCCCCAAACGTTCGCAGACGTCGTTGGTCAGGAGCATGTCCTGACGGCGCTGGCTAATGGCCTTTCATTAGGGCGAATTCATCACGCCTATCTATTCTCCGGCACCCGTGGCGTTGGCAAGACATCGATTGCACGACTATTAGCCAAAGGTCTTAACTGCGAAACCGGCATTACAGCGACGCCTTGCGGTACCTGTGCTAACTGCCTGGAGATCGAACAAGGCCGTTTTGTTGACCTGATCGAGATAGATGCCGCCTCGCGCACGAAGGTAGAAGATACCCGAGAACTGCTGGATAACGTTCAATATGCTCCAGCCCGTGGCCGCTTCAAAGTGTACTTAATTGATGAAGTGCATATGCTGTCGCGCCACAGTTTCAATGCGCTACTAAAAACTCTTGAAGAGCCGCCAGCTCATGTGAAATTCTTGCTGGCGACTACGGACCCTCAGAAACTGCCGGTGACTATCCTTTCCCGCTGTTTGCAATTCCATCTCAAAGTGATTGATGTTGAGGTTATCCGTGGGCAGCTTGAAAAAATATTGCTGGCAGAGCAAATCAGTAGTGATGCGCGAGCATTGCAATTACTGGCACGGGCGGCCGATGGCAGTATGCGAGATGCGCTTAGTCTGACAGATCAGGCCGTTGCGATGGGCGATGGGCATGTGACGACAGCTACAGTCAGTCAAATGCTGGGAACGCTGGATGACGAGCAACCCTTGGCGATTATCGAGGCGCTGGTCAGTGCTGATGGTGCGCGGGTGATGGCTCAGGTAGAACAAGCGGCATCACGTGGTGTCGATTGGGAAAACTTATTGGTCGAAACCCTAAGTTTGCTGCACCGCATTGCGATGGTGCAACTGCTGCCATCAATGTTGGATAATCACTATGCGACGGTTGAGCCTCGGTTACGCGAACTGGCCCGCACATTGCCGCCTACAGATATCCAGCTATATTATCAAATACTGTTAATGGGCCGCAAAGAGCTGGCTTATGCGCCGGATCGCCGCATGGGGGTTGAAATAACCTTATTGCGAGCGTTAGCTTTTCATCCTAAAGCGATAATTGCCGAACCGCAGAGTGTATCTGTCAGTGCGCCAGCAGCGATTGTGGCTAACAATGCACCGCAGCACTCCCCAAATACGCAACAGCCCGCATCTACTCACTCAGGGCCACCGCAAGATGCACCACCGCTAGGGCTTGCCGCTGAAGTGAGTACTCAGCTGCCAGATTCTACTGCGCAGCTCCTTCAGGCACGGACCCAGTTGTTGCGACAATCCGGGACAACCACACCAAAAAAGAATGAGCCGGCAGCGCCAGGAAAAGCGCGGCCGGCAACCTCGGCACTGGAGCGTTTAGCTTCGGTGACTGAGCGCAGCCAGCAGCGTCTGGCCGCTAAATCAACCGAAGAAAAGAAACCGGCGAAGAAAGAAGCTTATCGCTGGACCGCGCAGAATCAGTCTGAGGTCGTAGCTGAGCCAGTTACCACGCCTAAGGCGTTGCGCTCTGCGTTAGAGCATGAAAAAACACCAGAGCTTTCTGCCAAATTGGCTGAAGACGCCATGGTGCGGGATCCTTGGGCGGCAGAGATAGATAAGCTACATGTTCCGAAATTGGTACAGCAACTTGCGTTGAATGCATTTAAAGAAGAAATAGAACCGGGTAATATTTGCCTTCACCTGCGTTCTAGCCAGCGGCATTTAAATTCGCCCTCGGCACAAAAGGCGCTGGCTGATGCATTGAGTGAATTACACGGTAATGCTGTCACACTTAGCGTTATCGAAGATGACAACCCGGCGGAGCGTACTCCGCTGGAATGGCGGCAGGCCATTTATGAAGAAAAGCTGGCACAAGCACGCCAGTCGATTATTGCGGATAATAATATTCAGACACTGCGTCGTTTCTTCGATGCAGAATTGGATGAAGAGAGTATCCGGCCGGTTTAACCGCTGCGGTAAGTACATGGTGTACTGACGCGGCCCCTTGCTATGAGAGATGACTATGTTTGGTAAAGGCGGTATTGGCAATTTAATGAAACAAGCCCAGCAGATGCAGGAAAAAATGCAGCAGATGCAGGAAGAAGTCGCCAAATTGGAAGTTACCGGTGAATCTGGCGCGGGCTTGGTAAAAGTAACCATCAATGGGGCGCATAACTGCCGCCGGGTTGAAATTGACCCAAGCCTATTGGTTGAAGAAGATAAAGAAATGCTGGAAGATTTGATTGCTGCGGCATTGAACGATGCAGCGCGTCGTATCGACGAAACGCAAAAAGAGAAAATGGCTTCGGTCTCCAGTGGTATGCAATTACCACCAGGCTTTAAGATGCCGTTCTGATGCAAACCAGTCCACTCCTTGAGTCATTAATGGAGGCGTTGCGCTGCCTGCCGGGCGTTGGCCCGAAATCAGCGCAACGTATGGCATTCCAACTGCTACAGCGTGATCGTAGTGGTGGAATGCGGCTGGCGCAGTCGTTGACTCGTGCGATGTCCGAAATCGGTCACTGTGCTGATTGCCGTACATTTACCGAGCAAGACCGTTGCACTATCTGCTCCAACCCACGCCGGCAGCAGAATGGCCAACTCTGTGTGGTCGAAAGCCCGGCAGATATCCATGCTATTGAACAAACCGGCCAGTTTGGTGGGCGTTACTTTGTGTTGATGGGGCATTTATCTCCCATGGATGGCATTGGCCCTGGCGATATTGGTTTGGATTTGCTGGAAAAACGGCTTGAAACTGAAACTATCACTGAAGTCATTTTGGCAACTAATCCGACCGTAGAAGGGGATGCCACTGCCAACTATATCGGCCAGATGTGTGGTCAGTATGGCGTATTAGCCAGCCGTATTGCTCATGGCGTACCCGTAGGCGGCGAACTGGAAATGGTTGATGGTACGACATTATCGCACTCACTGGCTGGGCGTAATCCTATTAAGTATTGATCCCATTCTTTACTGTGGGCGACAGTCTTGTTATTGATTATCTTACGAATAAATTCGTTAGGGATAATAAGTCAATCGCCCTCGATTCTCTGTTTTTTTCTGTCCTCATACTTGAAACTTTCACCTATTGGCCCCATCTGATACTCATTGTTCGATTTTATGTACCTGTCGGTAATTTGGATTGAGGTAATTAATGAGTATGAAAGGTCAAGAAACCCGTGGATTCCAGTCTGAAGTAAAACAACTCCTCCATTTGATGATTCACTCGCTTTATTCCAATAAAGAAATTTTCTTGCGCGAGTTGATCTCTAATGCCTCTGATGCGGCAGACAAACTGCGTTTCCGCGCGCTGTCTAATCCTGAATTATTTGAGGGCGACGGTGAGCTGAGAGTGCGTTTATCTTTTGATAAAGAAAAGCGTACTTTGACTCTAAGTGATAACGGCATCGGTATGAGCCGTGACGAAGTTATTGATAATCTTGGTACCATCGCGAAGTCAGGGACTAAAGCATTCCTTGAGTCTATTGGTTCAGATCAAGCCAAAGATAGCCAATTAATCGGCCAGTTTGGTGTCGGTTTTTACTCCGCATTTATCGTGGCAGATAAAGTCACCGTTCGTACCCGTGCCGCCGGTGCGCCTGCTGATGCTGGCGTATTCTGGGAATCGGCAGGCGAGGGTGACTACACCATCGCGGATATCACCAAAGAAGAGCGTGGTACAGAGATAACCCTGCATCTGCGTGAAGGTGAAGACGAGTATTTGGATGATTGGCGCTTGCGCTCAGTCATCAGTAAATATTCAGACCATATTGCTTTGCCAGTTGAAATTCAAAGCAAAAACGAAGAAGACGGCACGGTCACCTGGGAGAAAATCAATAAAGCTCAGGCATTATGGACGCGCGGCAAAGCAGAGATTACTGACGACGAATATAAAGCATTCTATAAACATATCGCGCATGATTTCACCGACCCGATGAGTTGGAGCCATAACCGCGTTGAAGGTAAGCAGGAGTATACCAGCTTGCTGTATATCCCAGCTCAGGCCCCGTGGGATATGTGGAATCGCGACCATAAGCATGGTTTGAAACTTTACGTGCAGCGCGTGTTCATTATGGATGATGCTGAGCAGTTCATGCCGAATTACCTGCGTTTTGTTCGTGGTTTAATAGATTCTAATGATCTGCCGCTGAACGTCTCGCGTGAGATTCTGCAAGACAGCCGCATTACTCAGAATCTACGTAGTGCGCTGACTAAACGTGTGCTGCAAATGCTGGAAAAACTGGCTAAAGATGATGCTGAGAAATATCAGCAGTTCTGGCAGCAGTTCGGTATGGCGCTTAAGGAAGGCCCGGCGGAAGACGGTAGCAATAAAGAAACTATTGCCAAGTTACTACGCTTTGCTTCAACCCATACCGACAGCTCAGCGCAGACAGTGTCTTTGGAAGATTATGTCAGCCGTATGACTGAAGGGCAGGAGAAGATTTATTACATCACTGCTGACAGCTATGCTGCGGCGAAGAACAGCCCTCATCTGGAACTGTTCCGCAAAAAAGGCATTGAAGTCTTGCTGTTATCTGATCGCATCGATGAATGGATGATGAGCTACCTGACCGAGTTTGATGGTAAAGTTTTCCAGTCAGTCAGCAAAGCAGATGACTCACTGAATAAGCTGGCAGATGAAGAGCGTCCAGATCAGCAAGAAGCCGACAAAGCGTTGGAGCCATTCGTTGAGCGGGTTAAAACCCTGCTGGGCGAACGCGTGAAAGATGTCCGCCTGACGCATCGTTTGACGGATACGCCAGCGATAGTGACGACTGATGCCGATGAAATGAGTACGCAGATGGCGAAATTGTTTGCTGCTGCGGGCCAACAGGCACCAGAAGTGAAGTATATCTTTGAATTAAATCCTGAACATAGCTTGGTTAAACGCGCTGCTGATGTGACTGACGATGCTCAGTTTGCTGAATGGGTAGAGTTATTACTGGATCAATCGCTGCTAGCTGAACGGGGAACATTAGATGATCCTAACCAGTTTATCCGCAGAATGAATCAGTTATTAACGGCTTAATTGAGTAATAGAGCGCCTCAGATAGATGTGTTATCTGGGGCGTTTTTTTATTTATTTTCAATGGGTTATTTTTTTATTTCTCCTGGATGTCATTGATTCTCTCCTGCTAACCGGCCTCGCGCGCCTTGAGCCAACCCCCCTGAAAATGGTATGGTTGCTTGTTTTCCGCAATTTCGATTTTTTTAAGAGCTTATCCCCGTTGGCGTCATTGTTGCAGCCAGTTTGAACATGGACAGCGCGGAAGAACCGGAGAGTACAACATCGTACGTGAGGATTCTGAGCACTGCCTTGGTTCAAAATGGCAAATAAAATAGCCCTAATGGGATAGGCTCTAAGTAAAAACACATAGAAAAACTACATAGCAAGGGGATTTACGCAATGCGTATCATTCTGCTGGGCGCTCCGGGCGCTGGTAAGGGTACTCAGGCTCAATTCATCATGGAGAAATACGGTATTCCGCAAATCTCTACTGGTGATATGTTGCGCGCCGCTGTAAAAGCAGGTTCTGAGTTAGGTCTGAAAGCGAAAGAAATAATGGATGCCGGCAAACTGGTTACTGATGAGCTGGTTATCGCATTGGTTAAAGAGCGTATCACCCAGGACGATTGCCGTGATGGTTTCCTGTTAGACGGGTTCCCACGTACCATTCCTCAGGCTGATGCCATGAAAGAAGCCGGTATCAAGGTTGATTATGTGCTGGAGTTTGCTGTACCAGACGAGTTGATTGTTGAACGCATCGTCGGGCGTCGAGTACATGCTGCTTCAGGCCGTGTTTACCACATTAAATTCAACCCACCTAAAGTTGAAGATAAAGATGATGTAACAGGTGATGAACTTACTATTCGTAAAGACGATCAGGAAGCCACTGTTCGCAAACGTCTGATCGAATATCATCAACAAACTGCACCACTCGTTTCTTACTATCGTAAAGAAGCTGATGCAGGCAATACGCAATATTTTAAGCTGGACGGAACCCGTAAAGTAGCAGAAGTCAGTGCAGAACTGGCGACTATTCTCGGTTAATTCTGGATGGTAAGATAGCTAAGGCGGCCTAAGGTCGCCTTTCTCGTTTTACGGATCTCGTTGAAGGCTTATTCGTAAGCTCGAATAATAAGCGTAATATCCCCCACAAGGATTTTGCATCATGCAAAGTAAGCTCGGCGTATTAATGGTCAACTTGGGGACACCGGACGCCCCAACACCGCAAGCAGTAAAACGCTATCTGGCTGAGTTCCTGAGTGACCGCCGGGTGGTTGATACTTCCCCGTGGCTGTGGTGGCCTCTGCTACGCGGTGTCATTTTGCCTATTAGATCTCCTCGCGTGGCTAAATTATATCAATCAGTCTGGATGGACGAAGGATCACCGCTATTGGTCTATAGTCGACGGCAGCAGAAAGCATTGGCGGCACGTATGCCAGAGATCCCGGTTGAGTTAGGTATGAGTTATGGCTCACCAAATCTGCCAGATGCTATCGATAAGTTATTAGCCCAAGGTGTGACTAAGCTGGTGGTTTTGCCGCTTTATCCGCAATATTCCTGTTCAACCAGTGCCGCTGTGTGGGACGCTGTTGCCCGTATTCTGAAAGGATATCGTCGGTTACCATCAGTTTCTTTTATCCGTGATTATGCCGAACATCCCACCTATATTTCGGCATTACAGCAAAGTGTTGAACGTGCTTTTGCGCAGCATGGCAAACCTGACAGACTAATTCTTTCCTTCCATGGTATTCCTAAGCGCTATGCTCAACTGGGGGATGATTATCCACAACGCTGTGAAGATACCAGCCGCGCGTTACGTGGCAAATTGGTGTTGCCAGCCGAAAATATCATGATGACATATCAGTCTCGCTTTGGTCGTGAACCTTGGTTAACGCCTTATACCGACGAGACATTAAAAAGTCTCCCTGCTCAAGGTATTAAGCATATTCAGCTGATCTGCCCTGGTTTCTCTTCCGATTGTCTTGAAACACTAGAGGAGATCAAGGAGCAGAACCGGGAGATTTTCATGCACGCCGGTGGCGAGAAATTTGAATATATCCCTGCGTTGAACGACGATGAGGGGCATATAGACCTTTTAGAACAGCTAGTTAGAGATCATTTGTAGTGTTAGTGGCAAAATAGCCTTATGGCGACTATATTCATATTGGTTGAAATAATTACATGTGGAAGATTGTTTTTTTTACTCAATAAAGTTAACTGAG
>NZ_JAZGQA010000509.1:0-426 GCF_048593855.1 Yersinia sp. 2542 StPb PI | reverse complement strand
CAATTATCAGAGAATTTATGATTCTTTGAGAAGTAATAAACTTTTAATCTTTCATCTATTGGAACTGAACGTGTGCGAAGGTTTGGTAATGTGACTTCCTTAAACAATTGTGGATGGGCTTTGTAGATTAACGTGTTTGTAAAGTCTGCCGCCATAAATGATAAATCACATTCATAATATTTTTCCAAATTTTTCCACGCCAACACATTCAATTGTTCTTTTTCACTATCGGTGAAATAATTGCCATTCATGACAAATAGATCATTGTCGATAACTACCTCAAACGCATTGGCAATAGAAGCTACCAAATCGCCGCCAACATTAACTACACGTTTCGCCGTAACGTAGTTCTCACTACCACCCAGATCCTCAAAATCGCAAAACACATCATTGTACAATACATCTTTTATTTTTATATTTGATTCA
>NZ_JAZGQA010000508.1:0-434 GCF_048593855.1 Yersinia sp. 2542 StPb PI | reverse complement strand
GAGCGGGTCAGCACATCGTAGGTCAGGGTAGTTTTTTGGCTGGCATTGCGGTGCAGCAGGCGGCTGAGTTGCAGCGTTACGTTCTCCGACTCCCCCCGGTAATGGATATCGCCATTGAGGCCCGCCACCGTTTGGTGGTAGTCATAGCTGCTGGCGGTCATGCCCGCGGTCCAGTAACCGAACGGCAGCGAGTAGTGGCCAGTCAGGTTATTGGTGCCTTTATCGCCGCGATTCTTTATTGAACCGCCAGCCGAGACATAAAACAGGTCACTCAGAGAGAGCGGGTTATCGAGAAACAGTGTCGCGCCACCTTGATAACGGCCGGTGCTGCGGGTGCCAGAGTCATCCAGTGAGGCTGCCAGCCGCCACATTTTGCGCTGCTGCCAGTTCAGGGCGATATCGGTCTCGCCGGGGGCATCACCCGGGATCAATTC
>NZ_JAZGQA010000507.1:0-437 GCF_048593855.1 Yersinia sp. 2542 StPb PI | reverse complement strand
AATAAAATTTAATTTGCTGGCATTTGTTAATGTTCCAATACATTCACCGATTTTATTGTAAATAGGAAACCTGGGTAAATAGTAGGGTTCTAGTATTCTATCTCGGCCATAAAAATTGGTTGAAATAATGGCCACGCGTTTTCCACTCTTTTCCGCTTTTCTATCATTGGCTTGATATTGTTCAGCAAATTCCGCCCAATCAGCCGGACATTCGTTATCTAACCGTCCCTCGATATCAAAACCAGCAGGTAAATTTAAAAAATCCAGACCGGCTTGATTTACGTACACGTAACGCGATTGGCAATCTCATACAACCCACGGTTCATGGCTGTGTTCCATAATGGAAATCAGCGGAAGTGAATTCAAGGATTTTACGACTAAATTTTTTGAATCCGATGGCTTATTTTTTTCATCCATGATTAGCTCAGCCTCTCAAG
>NZ_JAZGQA010000506.1:0-446 GCF_048593855.1 Yersinia sp. 2542 StPb PI | reverse complement strand
AGAGGAAAAACAATAAGATACCTATAGATGAAATTATAACTCATGTCTGGAGCGGAAGAGAGAATACTATAGTTAAAGGCAATGTCTCACAGTTAGCCTATCGGCTAAGAAGTAAATTATCCGCCATAGGGGATGCTATCCAGATATCTATTTCTATGAATAGTGGTGGACGTTGTAAAGTTCATCGAGACGCGATAACCATTATCACAACAAATAATGGAATTCTCTGCTTATTGCTCAAATCTCTACTGAATGTTAACAAAAACGACGCCATATAATATTGGTTAGTTAGCCGGTAAGCAATCTTAAGACACTGACAATAACGACAGTTAAATTATAATTAAAGATGATCACAAGTAACAAATAGGATAAACATAAATAATTGTAAATGACTTGGATAGTATAGAGACTACAAGATATTATTTGAAATCCAACAAGTACGAAAA
>NZ_JAZGQA010000505.1:0-450 GCF_048593855.1 Yersinia sp. 2542 StPb PI | reverse complement strand
GCAATCAATAAATTTTACCGGAATTATATTATCCATAGTATATTCCTATTTGTTTATGTAAGTATTCCATCTCTCATGTTTATTATTCTGTTGCCATATGCAGAAGCTTCATCTGAATGTGTAACCATAATAATAGTTGTACCTTTTTGGTTTATATATTTTAATTGCTGTAATACAGAACGGGCATTTTTACTGTCTAAATTGCCAGTAGGCTCATCAGCCAAGAGCAATGCAGGGTTAGATACCATCGCTCTGGCGATGGCGACTCGTTGTTGTTGACCGCCTGAGAGTTGCATTGGTTTATGATTTTTCCGGTTATCAATATCGAACAGGTTTAAAATTTGGTTAACTTGTTCGGTACGTTCCTTTTTACCAATGCCCCGATATTTAAGTGGTAAGGCAACGTTATCAAAAATAGATAAGTGTGAAATGAGATTGAATGATTGAAAT
>NZ_JAZGQA010000504.1:0-398 GCF_048593855.1 Yersinia sp. 2542 StPb PI | reverse complement strand
AAATTCATTATTAAAATAGGCTAACAACCTCCCCTAGAAATAGATGAGCCATACCGGCCAGACAAATATAAGGGCCAAAGGCGATGTGTTTTACTTTCTTCTTCGACAAGAGAGAAATCACCATAGAGATAATGAGACCTAAACCAGAGGATAACAATATCAACATGGGTATTGCTGATACACCAAACCAAGCTCCCATCGCTGCCATTAATTTAAAATCACCATATCCCATTCCCTCTACACCCTTAAGTAACTTAAATAACCAATAGGGTAACCACAAAAAAACATAACCCACTACAGCACCTAGCACAGCAGATGACAGAGAACAAAAAACATTGTTTATATTAAAAACAAGTCCTATCCATAATAATGGCAATGTAATACAGTCTGGAAGTAAG
>NZ_JAZGQA010000503.1:0-455 GCF_048593855.1 Yersinia sp. 2542 StPb PI | reverse complement strand
AATAGAACTCAACAACATTTCCATTATCGCCTAAATAATCATCAAATTTATTCAATGCCTTAGCAACATGAAAAAAACGGACTGTACTACTATCACAATCAACCTCTACTTTTGATGCTTTGCACAATGCCTCCAAATACTGAGATACATATTTTGATAATTTTGCTTTAACTTGATGTGCCGAGATTACTTTATTATTTGAGTAAATGGCAAAATCATCAGTACTGTCTAGTTGCAGTTCAAAGTCGTCAATTTCTTCCCCCCTGAACGATTTGTCTGCTAATAATGACAGGCAGTGATATAAAGCAATCTTGCCTTGATATACAAACCCTCCCCATGACGATATCGCACTATCAGGGAGATCTTCATTCGTATCAGTCACTTTATGCCCTTTTATAAGTAACTCTAATGAATATTAGTGTGAACCTCTTTTATTGCTTTTTTCCCATAAAAGG
>NZ_JAZGQA010000502.1:0-463 GCF_048593855.1 Yersinia sp. 2542 StPb PI | reverse complement strand
TAGCTTATGTTTTAATTGCTGCTCTAATTTTTTAACTCAAGTAAAGAGTACATTTTTATGCGCTGCATGATAACTATATCTGACCACAATAATTTTTTTTCGTATGGGTTGTATCATTTATTTAAGAGCCACCTTAAAGTTTGTTTATTGGTTAAGACTACGAGCCTTGACAATGAAACTGATGATGGCTTTATCGCTATATCCTTTTGTGAGAATGTCATCGTTACTCTTAAAATTAGAGACAAAAAACATATGGCAAAAGAACTGGCTTCGGAAGTTGTAATTTTTAGGAATGACAGCATTAATCAATTAAGCCGTAAAGTTGAATGTATAATCGCCAATATGCTAAAGCATGGTCACGGGCATGATGTTATCTATAATGATCGTGGGGTGATTAAATTAACGTCAACTCAAATAAAAATTTGTAAATTTTTTTATGATGGGATTACCACTAAGACTAAGT
>NZ_JAZGQA010000501.1:0-479 GCF_048593855.1 Yersinia sp. 2542 StPb PI | reverse complement strand
CAAACTCCCATCGTTATTGAATATACAACAATCATCTTTTTTTTTTGTTTTGTTATCGCTACACTCTAAACTAATGTTTTTCACAATCTCGTTATCAGTCATATTTTCTATAACTGTTGACATAGTAAAAATAAAACCTTTCCCTCTAACAGTTGTTACAGACTCACCGATAACACCAACATCTTTGAGTGCTTTTCGTAATAAAGAGATATTTTGATACAACGTGTTAGGAGTGACACTCGAACCTTTTTCGCCCCAGGCAATATTATAAAGTTCACTTTGTGAAATTGTCATTCCCACTCGGGAGACAAAAGCCTCTAATAATTGTGCCGTAGGGGCATTAAGTTTAACTGTACTACCTGTTAATAGTGAAGATACTATACCGCTGCCAGGATAGAATATGACATTCCCATTGATAATATAGCTTTTATCCATTCTTATCTCCATTTCCCTTGTCTACTCACTAAATTACTTCACCA
>NZ_JAZGQA010000500.1:0-479 GCF_048593855.1 Yersinia sp. 2542 StPb PI | reverse complement strand
AATAATCAATATATTATAAAAATACTCTATTTAAGGAAATTACAGAGATATTAAGCATTACAGGGAAGGAGGAAGCCATGGGAACCATGGCTATGATGCGTGTACTGTAAAAAAATACTGCGCTTACCATCAGAAGAGGCGAGACTGTTTTCCCTATTCGTAACTTCATCAGCCCTGTTGCACAGGCGTCATGCATCGTCGTTGATAGTCCAGACCCGATCCTTTCCGATAGCCTGAAACCTGAATATTTACAGTACGTATATGCATATGAAGGGAGTCATCATTAACCATGCCGAACACGTAAAATCATGCTGATGAAACGTCGAACTCCACAGTTCATTTACGTAGTTTTTTTATTCCTTATGAAAAGCTAACTTCAGAGTAAAAATAAGCAGCAAACAATACACGCTAGCCCCACAAGAACTTAGTGCTGCAAGACATGACGTTCTTAGGGGATGCATGAAGTACTATCGGTAAGT
>NZ_JAZGQA010000004.1:0-55248 GCF_048593855.1 Yersinia sp. 2542 StPb PI | reverse complement strand
TTTCTAATGACAGCGTGGGATTGATTCGTTAAAGTTTTTGCACATAAATTTTTTTGTGCGCTTTTTATTCATATTTTGGTAGTTACTTTGGAGTTACATGGCAGATTCAAATCATAATCCTGGGCGTCGTCGTCTGTTGCAAGGTGCTGCGAGCGCCTGGATGCTGAGTGTTAGTCGAGTTGGATTTGCTGATTCCTCACATATTATTGCAGTCCGGGTTTGGCCCTCTTCAACCTATACCCGAGTCACGCTGGAATCCAATACTCCGCTGAAGTATCGTCAGTTCGCTCTTACCAATCCTGATCGTATTGTGGTTGATATTGAAGGGGTACATTTAAATAGCGTCCTGAAACAGATAACTAATCAGGTTCAGTCCGGTGACCCTTATCTGAAGCAAGCCCGAGTAGGGCAGTTTGATAAAAATACCGTCCGTTTGGTTTTGGAGTTGAAGCAAAGCATCAGCCCCCAGCTATTTACTCTAAAACCTTTTGCTGAATTTCGAAATCGTTTAGTGGTGGATTTATATCCCGCTCAGGGCAACAGCTCTGCTGAGGACGATCCATTGTTGGCATTATTGGAAGATTATAATAAAGGCGACGTGGAGCGTAGCTTACCCGCAGAGACACCAAAAGCAGGCAAAGCAGGGCGCGATAGACCGATAGTTATCATGTTGGATCCTGGTCACGGCGGGGAAGATCCTGGTGCTATTGGTAGAAATAAAACCCGTGAAAAAGACATTGTGCTACAAATTGCCCGTCGGTTACGGGCGTTAATTCAAAAAGAAGCCAATATGCGGGTGTTTATGACCCGTAATGAAGATGTTTTTATCCCGTTGAAAGTGCGGGTAGCGAAGGCGCGCAAACTGCGGGCAGATTTATTCATTTCAATTCATGCGGATGCATTTACCAGTCAGGCGGCCAGAGGTTCCTCCGTTTTTGCGCTATCAACCAAGGGCGCAACCAGTACCGCCGCGCGTTTCCTGGCCCAGACACAGAATGAGGCCGACCAGATTGGGGGGGTTAGCAAAAGTGGTGATCGCTATCTGGACCATACCATGATTGATTTACTGCAAACGGCGACTATTAATGACAGCCTGAAGTTTGGTAAAGAAGTGCTGAATCGCATGGGGAAAATTAATACGCTGCATAAGAACCGTGTCGATCAGGCGGGGTTTGCTGTATTGAAAGCACCTGATATTCCTTCAATTTTGGTTGAAACAGCATTTATCAGTAATCTGGAAGAAGAGCGCAAACTACGTACCAGCCGTTTTCAGCAACAAGTCGCAGAATCTATTTTTGCTGGCATCAAAGCCTATTTTGCTAATGGTGGGGCGATGGCCCGACTTTAACGCGTAGGGCATTGTTATTGATTGAGAGATATACCCTAAATAATTCGAGTTGCAGGAAGGTGGCAACTGAGATAATCCCGATGAGTTGACGTTAGTCAATGATTCGGGTGAACGAAAGCAGCCAACACACATGCGGCTTGAAGTATGACGGGTATAAAGCCAGAAACAAAAAAACACCCTTAAGGGTGTCTGATGTTGATATGAAAATGATTAAGAATTGGTTGCGGGGGCCGGATTTGAACCGACGACCTTCGGGTTATGAGCCCGACGAGCTACCAGGCTGCTCCACCCCGCGTCCGTCACTACACTTTTATTTGCTTCTCACTACTATTCTACCTAATTCGTCTTAACTTTCAAGACTATCGAACGACATTTGATACTGCTGGTAGCCAGTATCGGTTGGTTGCGGGGGCCGGATTTGAACCGACGACCTTCGGGTTATGAGCCCGACGAGCTACCAGGCTGCTCCACCCCGCGTCCGATTGAGCGCACTATACTCTGGATGAGATCTGTTGCAAGTAGTTTTGCCACTTAATTAGGGTAAAGAGGTTTTTTCGATTAATTTATCAACTATCTGTTTCCTTTTTCCCCATAACGGGGTCAGGAGGATTTTTTTCCACCTGCTGATTCCTTTATCTATAGGCGTTTGTTATCGTTCGCCAGTAGATAAAATGAGTAAAAGAAGGCGTGAAATGACAAGTCGTTGGGGCAAATACCTACTAAGTGGAATAATGATTGCTGTTCTGGCGGGGTGCCAATCGCGGCCAACCGATCGTGGGCAGCAATATAAGGATGGGCGTCTGGAGCAATCACTGGAACTGGTGAATGAACCAAATGCAACAGGTAAGCCAGTTAACGCAAAAGATTATTCTGATCAGGTGAAAGTGATTAACCAATCTTCACCGGGTCTCTATAACCGCAATAGTAATACATTCAATGCGGTCGAAAACTGGATGTTGGCAGGGGCCGATACCAGCAAGCTAAGTTTATTTGGTTTGAATGCCTATCAGATGGAAGGGGTCGATAATTTCGGTAACGTACAGTTTACTGGCTACTACACTCCGGTGCTTCAGGCCCGTTATACGCCACAAGGTGAATTCCGCCACCCACTTTATCGGATGCCTGCTAAAGGAAAGCGTCGTTTACCCGATCGCGCTGCTATCTATGCAGGTGCATTGGATAACCGTAGTTTAGTTATCGCATACACTAATTCGCTGGTAGATAACTTTATGATGGAAGTGCAGGGCAGCGGCTATGTTGATTATGGCGATGGGCGACCACTGACCTTCTTCGGTTATGCAGGTAAAAATGGCCATGCTTACCGCAGTATTGGCAAAGTGCTGATTGATCGTGGCGAAGTCGCTAAAGCAGATATGTCGATGCAAGCCATCCGCCACTGGGCTGAAACTCATAGTGAAGCTGAGGTCAGAGAGCTTTTAGAGCAGAATCCGTCCTTTGTGTTCTTTAAACCAGAAATGTACGCGCCGGTGAAAGGGGCCAGTGCGGTTCCATTGATTGCCAAAGCGTCAGTTGCATCTGATCGTTCCTTGATTCCGCCAGGCACCACATTACTAGCTGAAGTGCCTTTGCTGGATAATCAGGGGAAATTCACGGGTCAATATCAGATGCGCCTGATGGTGGCATTGGATGTTGGTGGTGCGATTAAAGGCCAGCACTTTGATATCTATCAGGGGATTGGCCATGAAGCTGGGCAGGCCGCTGGGTTCTACAATCATTATGGTCGGGTTTGGGTACTGAAAAATGCCCAAAGCAGCGGACCGCTATTTACCGCTTATCAAGGTGGCAAAACAGTCGCGCCAGCGGGTAATGGTTTATCATTACTGGTGAATAATCAGGGTCAGTAAGCTTCCTTATTACCTGCAATTGCCGGTATACGGTCGGTTTCACTCTTTATCAGGCGGCCAATTGGCCGCTTTTGTCTTCATATCATCGATATTATTAACGTCATTTCGAAGCAATTAAGGTAACACATTGATGAACACAGCCTTTTCCGAAGCTTACCAACAGCGGTTTGGTGGCATAGCGCGTCTATATGGTCAGCAGGCGCTGGAACTGTTTTCGCAGGCGCATGTCTGTGTCATTGGTATTGGCGGTGTCGGCTCATGGGCAGCGGAAGCGCTGGCGCGCACGGGTATCGGCGCGATTACGTTGATTGATATGGATGATGTTTGCGTAACCAATACTAATCGTCAGATCCATGCCTTACGGCACAATGTTGGGCAAGCTAAAACCGAAGTGATGGCGGAACGTATTCTGGCTATCAATCCTGAATGCCGCGTGACGTGTATTGATGATTTTATTACTGCGGATAATGTCGCGGAACTTTTAAATAACAATTTTAGCTATGTCATTGATGCAATTGATAGTGTACGGCCTAAGGCGGCACTACTCTCTTATTGTCGCCGCTATAAAATCCCAGTAGTCACCACCGGTGGGGCCGGTGGGCAGTTCGATCCAACACGTATTGAGGTAGTAGATCTGGCAAAAACCATTCAGGATCCGCTGGCGGCTAAGCTACGTGAAAGGTTGAAAAGTGACTTTAATGTGGTGAAAAACAGCAAAGGTAAACTGGGGATCGACTGTGTTTTTTCCAGCGAACCACTGGTTTATCCCCAGGCTGATGGATCAGTTTGTGCTTCGCGCAGTACAGCGGAAGGCCCAAAAAAAATGGACTGTACTTCAGGTTTTGGCTCGGTAACCATGGTTACTGCGACCTTTGGTTTTGTTGCTGTGTCCCATGCATTGAAAAAAATGATGGCGAAAGCAGCCCGTCAGGTGAAATAACTCCTACTCTATATATTGGGCGGCGATAGCCTTTACACCTTGCGCCAGCGCCAGTAAACCGCTGGCGCGCGAGGTGCTTAGCTGCTGGCGTAGCCCTAACTGCTCAAACAGCGCCAATGGGTCTTCTGCTAATACCTGCTGTGGGGTTTTCCCCTCCACCGCAGTTAAAATAACCGCCAGTAATCCACGAACAATACGGCCTTCGCTATCACCATAAAAATGTAAGCTGCCATCCGGCAGGCGTTGATGCCCCAGCCACACTCGATTTTCACATCCAGTTAGCTCCAGTTGATTCTGTTTTAGTGGCTCCGGCAATGACGGAAGCTGTTTTGCCAGCAAAATCAACTGACGATAACGATCTTCCCACTGTTTATGAACGCTGAATATCTCCAGCAGTTTAGCAGCAGTAATATCGTGACCAAAAGGGTGTGGGGCAATCATCATCTTCTCAATTAGACCGGTGGTTATTGGGCGAAATTATTATCTGTTAGTTCTTAATCTTGCAATAGTTCCAGAGCCTTAGCTATTGCGTTACACAATATATCAACATCGTTCGCGGTATTGTACGGTGCGAATGAGGCACGCAGGCTGCCACTTACCCCTAATGCTGCCATGAGTGGTTGTGCGCAATGTTGCCCGGCGCGTAGTGCGATGCCCTGTTCGGCCAATAACGTTACTAAATCGCTATGGTGCACACCATCGAAAGTAAACGCCAATAAACTAGATTGCTGGCAACGGAAGCTGCGAAAACCCGGTAATTTAGCCAGTTTATTCTCTGCCAATGTGGCTAAATTTTGGCTATAGGTTTCTGCTTCTGCCAGATCAATATGTTCGAGCCAACTAAGAACGGCAGAGAAACCAATGACGCCAGCAATATTTGGCGTACCAGCCTCAAAACGGTATGGCACCTCATGGGACGTAAATCCACCGAAGGAAGCATGAGTGAGCATTTTACCGCCACCGTGCCAGGCTGGCATCTCGTCGAGTAATTCAGACTTGCCGTACAGCACGCCTATGCCGGTCGGTCCATAGAGCTTGTGGGCTGAGAAAGCGTAGAAATCAATATCTAGCGCTTGAACGTCTGCCGGGTTATGCACAACACCTTGTGCTCCATCTACCATCACTACGCAGTTATATTGATGGGCAAGTTCGATTGCCTGAGCTAACTCGGGGCTACCACCCGTGACGTTAGACATCTGGCCCAGCGCCAATATGCGTGTTTTATCATTAAGCAATTGCGGTAATTGCTGTAGGTCGGGTAGGTGATCAAGGCCGATGGGTAATTTAACCATTCTGGCCCCTGTCTGCTCTGCAACCATAAGCCAGGGAATTAAATTGGCATGATGTTCAGCTTCACTGACAATAATTTCATCGCCCGTTTGCAGGCGAGGGCGGGCATAGCTTTGTGCTACTAAATTAATGGCTTCGGTAGTGCCTTTGGTCCAAATGATATTTTCTGCTGCGGGTGCATTGATAAAGTCGGCCACTTGTTGGCGGGTTTCCTCAAAACGAACCGTCAATGACAATGCTGATTGATGTTGGCTGCGATGTACTGTTGCAGAGTCCTGCTGATAAAACTGTTGCGTCGACTCAATCATGGCGCGGGGTTTCAGCGCAGTTGCCGCACTATCCAGATAGGTTATCTCATCACTAATAGCCGGGAATTCCTGACGAAAATCCGTGGGATTAAAGGCTTTCATACTGTTGTTCTCATCCTTTGGGTTACTTCGGAACTGTCTCATTTTGACTCATTTTGTTCATAATTTGCCCGCTAATGGCTCGGTTCACTGGAAATATGTCATAAGTGAGTTATGCTAAATAGTAACGGACATAACCATTTGTCTGGTAATGAAAATGAGTTTTTTAGCATTTTAATCTGCAAGGAGTCACCCATGAAAAAGACAGCTGCCGTAATTTCTGCACTTATGCTCACTTTTACCTTAGCAGCCTGTTCAAGCAACTATGTTATGCATACCAATGATGGTCGCACTATCGTTGCTGATGGTAAACCTAAAGTAGATGATGAAACCGGGATGATAAGCTACACCGATGCCAACGGCACCGAACAGCAAATTAACCGTTCAGAAGTAAAAGAAATGGCTGAGGGTAAGTAGTTTAACGCGAAGTCACCGTTCAAAAGATGCCTAATACGGCAATCAAACCCTCTGCAACAACTTAAATTTAAGCTCTGACTATGTGCAATGCAAAGTCGCGTTTAAATTTAAGCGCTGAAAATAGGGTAAAAAAAAGCACCGCTAAAATAGCGGTGCTGCATAAAATCACTATGGACAGACAGGGTAAATGTACAGGAAGTGAAAAAAAACAGTAGCTTAGCTACTATGTCTGGACTACCAGACCATTTGCAAACACAACATCACAACCACAAAGCCAAAAGCATTTCAGTACCTGGATACTAAACCTACTTTTCGTTCCGGCTTGGGAAGTGCCGCCACTATAGGTATTTGCTGGCGCATCATCAACGGACAATTTATAATGTCTCGGATTATAAAAACTAATAAGTAAACAAAGGGTTTCATCTAAGGATGAGCCGTTATAAAAAAGTATCCAATTCATGTCAAAACGATTACCACCCCTGAACGCCTTGCGGGTTTTCGATGCGGCCGCACGCCACTTGAGTTTTACTAAAGCTGCTGATGAATTATTTGTCACGCAAGCGGCTGTTAGTCACCAGATAAAGTCCCTGGAGGATTTTCTTGGGCTAAAACTGTTCCGCCGTCGTAACCGCTCGCTGTTACTGACTGAGGAGGGGCAAAGCTACTACCTCGATATTAAAGAGATTTTTACCTCCATCAATGAAGCAACTCGTAAATTGCAGGCGCGTAGCGCGAAAGGCGCGCTCACTGTAAGCCTCCCTCCTAGCTTTGCTATTCAATGGCTGGTTCCTCGTCTATCTGGATTTAATGCGGCTTATCCGGGGATCGATGTCAGGATTCAGGCGGTGGATCGGGAGGAGGACAAACTTGCTGATGACGTTGATGTGGCTATTTTCTATGGTCGGGGTAATTGGACTGGTTTGCGTACTGAGCGTTTGTATGCAGAATTCTTACTTCCTGTTTGTGCGCCTACTTTATTAACGGGTGAGCATGGATTAAAAGTACCGGCAGATCTGGCTAATCATACGTTGTTGCATGATACTTCCCGCCGGGATTGGATGGCCTATACCCGTCAACTGGGTGTTCCTCAAATTAATGTGCAACAAGGTCCGATATTCAGCCATAGTGCTATGGTGGTTCAGGCTGCCGTTCACGGCCAAGGTATTGCGTTAGTGAATAACGTCATGGCTCAGGCAGAGATTGAAGCAGGGCGCTTGGTGTGCCCGTTTAATGATGTTTTGGTGAGTAAAAATGCTTTTTATCTGGTTTGTCATGACAGTCAGGCAGAACTAGGTAAAATAGCCGCCTTTCGTCAGTGGATATTGGCAAGAGCTGCCAGCGAGCAAGAAAAGTTACGCTTTCGCTATGAGAACTGATTAATCACCCTATCTGCGTAGTAATGACAACCCATTCACGATGGTAACCCGCTACGATAAAATGGGCTATTGTCGGGCGATATAACGATATACCCACGTCATTGGAGTCGCAGCTAGCATTTCTGCAATGTCGAGTACGAAGGGTATAACTCTATCTAATTTAAGGTTAATGACGATGAATGGTCGTTTAATGCTGATATTTGCCGCACTGAGCGGTTTTTTCTATGTCGCTTTCGGTGCCTTTGGTGCTCATGTATTGAGCGCCTCACTGGGGCCGAATGAGATGGCCTGGGTTCGTACTGGGCTGGAGTACCAAGGGTTCCATACGCTGGCGATTCTGGCGTTAGCTGTTGCGATGCAACGGCAAGTAAGTATTTGGTTTTACTGGAGTGGTGCCTTGTTAGCGCTCGGAACGCTACTCTTTAGCGGCAGTTTATACTGCCTGGCTCTATCGCACCTGAAACTGTGGGTATATATCACGCCAATCGGCGGAGTATGTTTTCTGGCGGGATGGATTTTGATGTTGATTGGCGCTCTGCGTCTAAGAAAAAGGGCAGAACGCCATGAATAATAAAATTGCTTTATATTGCCGCTCTGGCTTTGAGAAAGAGTGTGCGGCAGAAATTACTGCGAAAGCGGCACAGCTTGAAATCTTTGGTTTCGCTCGAGTAAAAGAAAACAGCGGTTATGTGTTGTTTGAGTGCTATCAGTTGGAAGATGCCGATCGCTTGATTCGTGAAGTGCCTTTTCGTGAGTTGATTTTTGCCCGCCAGATGATGGTGGTGGGTGAGTTATTAAAAGATTTGCCGCCGGAAGACCGTGTTTCACCGATTGTTGGGATGTTAGTCGGTGTTATTGAAAAAGCCGGTGAGTTACGTGTTGAAGTTCCTGATACCAATGAAAGCAAAGAGTTGCTTAAGTTTTGCCGTAAGTTAACGGTACCTTTACGCAGCGCAATGCGGGAACAAAAAATTCTTTCTGCCCGTGAAAATCCTCATCGGCCAGTGGTACACGTGTTCTTTATCGCGTCTGGTTGCTGTTATGTTGGCTACTCTTACAGCAATAATAACTCGCCGTTCTATATGGGTATCCCCCGTCTTAAGTTCCCATCTGACGCACCAAGCCGTTCAACCTTAAAACTGGAAGAAGCTTTTCATGTGTTTATCCCTGCGGATGAATGGGAGGAGCGTTTGGCCAGTGGTATGCATGCAGTTGATCTAGGTGCTTGCCCCGGTGGCTGGACCTACCAATTAGTGCAGCGCAGCATGATGGTTCAGGCTATTGATAATGGTGCGATGGCACAAAGCCTGATGGATACCGGACAGGTAACCCATCATCGCGTCGATGGTTTTAAATATGAGCCAACGCGTAGCAATATCTATTGGTTAGTATGCGATATGGTAGAAAAACCGGCTAAAGTGACGCAACTTATCATCAAGTGGTTGGTAAACGGTTGGTGCCGTGAGGCAATTTTCAACTTGAAATTACCGATGAAAAAACGTTTTGAAATCGTTTTGGAAAATATGGAAATGATGGATGAACAGTTGAAAGAAAACGGTATCAATGCCCATATTCAAGCTAAACAGCTCTATCATGACCGTGAAGAAGTGACGGTGCATGTGCGTCGTATCTGGTCCGGTGTGCCGGGGCGTCGGGATGAACGCCAATAGTCATATATCTTTGGTACTTGTAGCCGCAGTGGTTTAGCGGTGGCTCCAATTACTGGAATATGAGTATCGTGTTATCCGCAAGGGGCCATTTGGCCCCTTAATTTTAAGGTAACCTAAGTTGTTGCAAGTTACCGCTTAATGTCAAATCGGTTTTCAGTGTGGCGATTTGCTTACAGATAAATGCCATATCTTGGTGTTGCTGCAATTTCTTCCGCCATTTCTCCGGCACTGATTCCAGATCTTGATAAAGCGCTTCAAGGTTGCTGGCATGCTGCAATAGCAGTGCGGCAGTTTTGGCACCTATCCCCGCGACGCCCGGAATTTTGCTGCTGCTGATGCCCGCAAGCCCCCAATAGTCAGGCAGTTGGTGTGGCAATACACCAAACTCTTGTTTTACAAATGGCATATCCAGCCAGCGTTTTTGGAAGTAATCGCGAATCTGTACATTTGGCGCTAACAGTTGGCAGTAACCTTTGTCGGTGGAAACGATCGTCACTTGATGGCCGGCTCCACCAATTTTGGTCGCCAAAGTTGCCGCCAGATCATCGGCTTCATTGCCAGGAGAATGCCAGCAAGCGACCCCGAGTGAGCTAAACGCCTCACGGATCTGCGGCATTTCTTGTTGCAAGTTGTCCGGCATCGGTGAGCGGCCAGCTTTGTAATCAGGCAAGCATTGATGACGCCAACTATCGGAACGATCATCCTCATCAAACACGGCCACAGCGTGGGTGGGCTGGCTGTGCTGAATCAGTTGTTGCAACGCATGCTGGCAGGCATTAATGCAAGGTGAACCTTGTACGGCATGGATGCGACGAATCAGATTAAGTGCATCAACGATAAGAAGATGGATTTGCATAGCCTGTCTTATATAGTCATTAAGCCAGATTAATGTCGGGCAGCCACACGACTAAGTGCTGGCGCTGCCCGGTGAGGTATTACTAGTTAAGGCTTAGCTGCAAATTTCGTAGCAAGGGGTATAAGCAGTGCCAGGCAGTTTCATTCGATGCTGTGCAATAAATCCTTGCAGTAAGCTATCCATTTGTTTCATCAATTGTGGATCGCCATGCAATTTATAAGGCCCATAGGCTTCGATGGCATGAATTCCCACTTCTTTTACGTTACCCGCAACGATGCCTGAGAATGCACGGCGTAGTGCCGCAGCCAGTTCTTCGGGTGGCTGGTTATGAGACAGATTGAGATTCGCCATATTTTCATGACTCGGTTCAAACGGATGCTGTAAATCTGGCTTGATACGGATAGACCAGTTGAAGCTATAAGCATCCCCCGTATTACGGCGGTTCTCTTTCACCAGTGGCATCGCTTTTTTCATTTGACGGGCGACTTCAGCCGGGTCATCGATAATTATCTTGTAGTATTTGCGCGCGCCATCACCGAGAGTGTTTATGATGAACTCATCCACCACTCGGAAATAATCCGCGCTCTCTTTTGGCCCGGTTAAGATAAGTGGCAGTACCTGCTCACTGTTCTCTGGATCCATTAATATGCCTAGCAGATAGAGCAACTCTTCCGCTGTTCCTACGCCGCCTGGGAAAATAATGATGCCATGCGCGATGCGGACGAACGCTTCAAGCCGTTTCTCAATATCCGGCATGATAATCAATTCATTGACCAGCGGATTAGGTGGCTCTGCCGCAATGATGGAAGGCTCAGTCATACCAATAAAACGGCCATTTCTGTAACGTTGTTGGGCATGGCCAACGGCGGCACCCTTCATCGGTGCTTCCATCGCTCCTGGCCCACAGCCAGTGCAAATATTTAACTCTCGTAAACCCAGTTGGCTCCCCACTTTACGGGCATACAAGTATTCAGTTTCATTGATTGAATGGCCGCCCCAGCACACAATCATATTGGGGTCTTCATCAAGATGGAGGGCTCGGGCATTACGTAAAATAGAAAAGACCAGATTGGTCAAATGGCTGGAGCTTTCCATATCGAGATGTTGAAAACGCCCAGCGTTAACGATTTGACCATTCACAAACAAAATATCGCGTAACACCGCAAACAGATTTGCCTGTAATGAACGAATAATTTTGCCATCAACAAAAGCATGTTCTGGTGGATTTACCAGTTCGAGTTTTACACCTCGTTCACGGCGCAATACATTGATATCAAAAGTTTCATAGCGCGATAAAAGCTCTTTGCTGTTATCGGTTAGGCTGCCTGAATTGAGAACTGCCAAGGAGCAGTTACGGAATAAACGGTACAGATCACTGCTGGCTGTACGTTTGAGCATATCCACTTCGAGCTGTGATAACAGATCCATTGAGCCGAGTGGGCTGACATGTGTAATCAAAGTTACTCCTTTACACCCCGGAGGGTGGTAGTGTCCGTGTATACCCTTCGTACTTGACGTTGCTGGGTGTTGGCTGCCTACCAGCCACACCAATTACTTTGGGTATATCAGAATGCTGCTTTCTATTTTGCCGTGGAATATCATAGAGATCTTTAAGTATCTATCCCTGATTTCTCTACTGAAAATAGCGTGAAGATACGGTAATTAACCTTAACGTTGTCCCTCGGTTTTTGCCAATACTAACGTGCGTTGTGCTTAAATGTTGCGTACATGTACGCATATATTTATTGCCGGGCCATACGGCCAGTTGATGGAACAAAATCAGTATTGGAGCGCCAAGGGTTGATATCCAGTCCGCCACGGCGGGTATAACGAGCATAGACCGACAGTGTTTCAGGCTGACAAAAACGCATTATGTCGTTGAAGATACGCTCTACACACTGTTCGTGAAATTCATTATGGTGCCGGAAAGAGACCAGATAGCGTAGCAGTGCCTCTCGGTTAATCTGTGGGCCACTGTAGCTGATTTGTACTGATCCCCAATCTGGCTGGTGAGTAATCAGGCAGTTGGATTTGAGCAGATGACTGACCAGGCTCTCTTCTACTCTGTTGCTTGTGGTAGCCCCTTGCAGATAATCGGCGCTAAATTCATAGCTATTGATACGAATATCCTGTTGGTCGAGACATTCCCCCGAGAAATCGGCAATGGGTTGATGTGTTATTTCATTGAGTTGATATAGCGTGACACTGACATCACCTTGAGCGCAGGCCGCCAAATCGCGTTGCAATGTGGTGCGAACACTTTCCCAGTCAGCAAACACGGTTTGGTTAAAACTGTTGAGATAGAGTTTAAAGCTTTTGGATTCAATCAGATTAGTACTATCCGCATTCAGGCTGATTTCACCCACGGCAACTTGTGGCAGGCCATTACTGTTTAGCCAAGACAATTCATAGAGCGTCCAGATATCTGCACCATGAAAGGGCAGGTTATCTGGATATAAACCGAGAGGTTCACGGTTCATGCTGCGTGGCACAGCTTGCAACAAGGTGACGTCATAGTGATCGCGATAAGCGGTTGGTTTGCCCAGCGTCAGTTCCGCCAGAGCCTTATGGTCTTGATATGAAGACATGCTGTTCCCATGATGAGAGAAAGGTACAATAGCTTTAGTTTATCAATTTATGCCGCGTTTAACTGCATTTCTGAGTGGGGGGGGTAGCACTCAGCAATACAGCGCAAGCTGCCGCGATACTGAGAATCGAGAATGGACCAGAATGTTTCAACGGCACTAAATAGCTTTACCCAACGTTATATCAATCTATGGCAGCAGCAGACCGGGCATCTGCCCGCCAGTGAAGAACTTTATGGTGTTCCTTCACCTTGCATTGTGGAAACTCAGGACAGTCAGGTATTTTGGTTGCCACAGTCAGCGGTTGCCGATGCCACATTGGCTAATATTGAACGGGCGTTGGAGATTCAGCTTCACCCGGATATTCATGCGTTTTACACCTGCCAATATGCTGGCGACATGATGGCTGATTTAGGTGATCACCGTTTTACGCTGCTACAAGTGTGGAGCGAAGATGATTTTATCCGTTTACAGGAGAATCTAATTGGTCATCTGGTCACGCAAAAAAGGCTGAAACTCTCGCCAACGCTGTTTTTGGCAACCACAGAGTCAGAGATGACAATGGCTTCATTGTGCAATGTCACAGGTAATGTGGTGTTAGAGCAATTTGGTAGTAGTAAGCACACCCTGCTGGCATCAACTCTCATACATTTTCTTGATGCATTGCGTCCAGTATTACCTGAATAAGCAAGTGGTTATTGTTTATTCTGGTCAAGCCGGTGTGCGAGATCTCTCACACCGGCTGTGAGACATCACTTCTATTCTTTAACTGTAAAATTTTTGTGTCAAATTTATCTTCAATAAAATCATTTTGTTATAAACGTTCATTTTTTTATATGTAAAAGTATCAGCATCATTATTCTTACAGTGTCTTGCCACCCTTTGTCGATTAAGCGATCCTTCTAATCGCCGGATAGGATCTGGTGGAGAAGGACGGTATCTGGATGCTACCACTTCAGGATGAAGAACACAGGGACTGCTTAGGACGAGTGAAGGGATGTTTCAGGATGGAACAAAGGACACCTCCAGGATGGAGATTGAGAGCCGGTTCAGGATGAATGGTGGGTTAGGATAACCTCAGGATTAGCATCGGGATGGTGTAGGACACTGCGACGGATTGCTGGTTAGGATAACCACACGGAAAAGTTTTCATGGATTGAGCAGGGAGCATCACTTTTAGCGGGATAGCTATGAAACGAATTGAGGGGTACTGGTAAAACAGTACCCCTTTTTTTATGCTTATTTTGCCCAATAGCCTTCTGTTGTCTATGGCGTGAGTTTGGGCATCGCCTTCTTCAATGGTATGCTTGGCCGCCGTTGGACCAGCCCGGCGAATGGCTGTTTTTTGGTTGAGAGCATAATCATGAGTATAGAAAATCAGGTGCGTCAGAACTTACGGGATATTGAGCTTGCCATGCGAGCAATTGATCTTTGGCAAGTTGTTCCACCGCCAGCGGCAGCCTTCGAAAGTAATGAGCCTTTCAGTATCGATACCATGGATGCCGAGCAGTGGTTGCAATGGGTACTGATTCCCCGAATGTATGCATTGCTGGAATCGAATAACCCACTTCCGACACGTTTCGCCATTACGCCATACTTTGAAGAGGCATTAAGTGGTGATAGTCGGCCAGATTGCACCATACTGCTGGCACAATTACAGTGTCTCGATGATCTGTTGAATAAAGAAAGTAACTAATGCTGGAAATAATTTACCAAGATGAATATATAGTTGCGGTGAATAAACCCGCCGGTTGGCTGGTTCACCGTAGTTGGTTGGACAGTAATGAAACCGTATTTGTGATGCAAACGGTGCGCGACCAGATTGGCCAGCATGTTTATACCGTCCACCGTCTGGATCGCCCAACATCAGGTGTGCTGCTGATGGCGTTATCCAGTGATGTTGCCCGTGCTCTTTCGGCGCAGTTCGAACAGCACCAGATTCAGAAAACATATCATGCGGTGGTTCGTGGCTATGTGCTGGAAGGTGGTACGGTTGATTACGCGATGAGCGAAGAACTGGATAAAATCGCGGATAAACATTCCAAACAAGATAAAGCACCACAACCGTCAGTTACCCACTATCAGCCTTTGGCTCAAGTGGAAGTTCCTGTTGCTATTGGGCGTTATGACACATCACGCTTCAGTTTATTGGAGCTGAAACCGGAAACAGGGCGTAAGCATCAGTTACGGCGGCATATGGCACATATACGCCATCCAATTATTGGTGATAGTGCCCACGGTGATTTGCGTCAGAATAGAGGTATTGCCCAACACTTTGATTGCTCACGGCTCATGTTGCACGCTAGCCATTTACAATTGAATCATCCAGTCACTGGTGAGGTGCTTTCGCTTACGGCGCGTTGGGATGAATCCTGGCAAGGCTTGATGTCACACTTTGGCTGGTTGGGTATTACCCCTCATCTTGAAAGGGTTGAGTTTCCAGCGACCGAAGGTCAGGATAGTGAATAATTTTTTCTGGTTAAAAGGGAATATCTTTTATGGCTCAGGTCGGGATTTTTGTCGGCACTGTCTACGGTAATGCGTTGTTAGTGGCGGAAGAAGCTGAAAACATACTGAAAGAGCAGGGGCATGAGGTAACACTGTTTGAAGAGGGGACTTTAGAAGCCTGGCAGTATTATCGTCAACATTATGCACTGGTTATCACATCTACCACCGGACAAGGCGACTTCCCTGACAGCATAGCAGCACTGTTCGTCGCTGTTCGTGATCAGGTTGGGTTTCAGCCAGAGCTACGTTATGGCGTCATTGCACTAGGTGACAGCAGTTATGATAATTTCTGCGGCGCAGGGCGCGCATTTGATGAACTGTTGCAAGAGCAGGGGGCGACACGGATTGGTGAACGACTGGATATTGACGCGATGGAACACCCGGAGCCAGAAGTGGTTTCAGCGTTGTGGGTAGAAAAATGGGGCCGCTTGCTTAAGTAACATAGCTTCTGCTCAATGACGTATTGTGGCGTGCAGTGTGCTGCCACAATACGTGTTCAGCTAGATTTAGCGGCCGTTGGTCAGCTTTTCTAAATCTGATTCAATTTCTGAAATCTTATTGGCGACAACGCTTTCTAAATGGCGCAAGTCATCCAGGATTTTGCGTTTCAAATCCACTTCAATCTGATCGCGCTTACACAGTTGATCCAACTCATCAATGACGTAACGGAGGTTAGGATTGATTTCATTGATTTCTTTGTAACCATGTCCAGCGTTATCCGCCACCACAGTTTTTCGTTGGCGTGGATATTTGAATTTCACACTCTTAGCAAAAAACTCGCCTTTATCTTTGCGGAAATAAATTTTCAGAATGTCGTTATTGGCCTCCTGACGCAGGCTATAGCGATCGACATCTTCTGGTTGTGTGATTCCTAAGCTTTTCAGATTGTCATACATAGCGCCACCTTTTTGATTTTATATTCCACAGTTTATGATTATGACGGTAAATTTCGCCAAAGTATGTGATTGCAGGCGATAACTTCACAAAGCAAAAAAATAGCGGGTGATTAGCCCGCTATATTCATCTTAGTCGATGGTGCGTAATAACTCATTAATACCGACTTTTCCACGGGTTTTTGCGTCAACTTTCTTCACGATAACTGCACAGTACAGGCTGTAGCTACCGTCTTTCGAGGGCAGGTTACCGGAAACGACAACAGACCCGGCCGGAACGCGGCCATAGTGAATTTCACCAGTTTCACGATCGTAAATACGGGTGCTTTGCCCAATAAATACGCCCATGGAGATAACGGAACCTTCTTCGACGATAACCCCTTCAACCACTTCTGAACGCGCACCGACAAAGCAGTTATCTTCAATGATGGTTGGGTTGGCTTGCAGTGGCTCAAGCACGCCACCAATGCCAACACCACCGGACAAGTGCACATTCTTACCAATTTGCGCGCAAGAACCGACAGTTGCCCAGGTATCGACCATGGTGCCTTCATCAACGAAAGCGCCAATATTCACATAAGAAGGCATCAGTACGGTATTACGAGCGATAAATGCGCCTTTACGTACGGTTGCTGGTGGTACGACACGGAAGCCTTCACGTTGGAAGCGTGCTTCATCGTAACCGGCGAATTTCATTGGTACTTTGTCGTAGTAACGCGTTTCTGCGCCTTCCATGACCTGGTTATCATTGATACGGAAAGACAGCAGTACCGCTTTCTTCAGCCATTGATGGGTAACCCACTGGCCGTCAATCTTTTCTGCCACCCGTAGTGCACCGGTATCAAGCAGATCAATCACGTGGTTAATCGCTTCGCGGGTTACGGTATCAACGTTGGCCGGCGTGATATCTGCACGGCGTTCGAAGGCGGTTTCAATAACGTTCTGTAGTTGCTGCATCCTGTTCCCTTCAAAATGGGTTGTAAGAAAAATTAATGACTAAAAAGTTATTTGTATCACAGTTTATCGTTCGGATTGAGGGTATCTGTCAACCGTTGTGCTAATTCGCGGCGGGTTTCAATACTTAAAGCGCGGCGATCTTTGTCTGCTAATACAAATAAATCCTCCACCCGCTCGCCAATAGTTGTGATACGTGCGCTATGCAGCGATAACCCTAAATCTGCAAATATCCCACCTACCCGAGCCAGTAAGCCCGGCTGGTCCAGTGCAATTAACTCCAGATAAGTACGGCGCTCGTTATGGGTTGGCAAGAAATTGGTTTCAGTCGGCACACTGAAATGCCGTAATTTAGGTGATAATCGCCTGACGCGCGGATGTTGATAATTCGGCTGGGTCATCGCTTGTTCTAAGGCATGACTAATGATGGGATGTCTATCTTGAGCCAGTGGGCTGCCATCTGGCTCCAATACGATAAAGGTATCCATCGCCATACCATCGCGGTTGGTGAAAATCTGTGCATCATGAACACTCAGATTGCGGCGATCCAGCTCACCGACCACCGCAGCAAACAGTGATGGGCGGTCAGGGCTCCAGATGAATATTTCGGTTCCCCCCCGTGTTGCCTGACGGCTAACTAACACCAGTGGCTTGGTTGAGTCATGCTCTAATAAGTGGCGGGCATGCCAGGCTAATTGATTGGGTGAATGACGCAGGAAATAATCAGCCCGGCAGCGGCTCCAGATGCGGTGCAATGCTTCTTCATCGATATTATCCATCCGCAGCAGCGCCAGAGCTTGTAGCCGGTGGTGACGGACACGTTCGCGCAAATCCGGGCTGTTTTGCATACCACGGCGTAACTGTTTTTCTGTGGCGAAATAAAGTTCGCGTAACAGGCTCTGTTTCCAGCTATTCCACAAATTTTCATTGGTGGCGCAAATATCAGCCACTGTCAGACTGACTAAATAGCGCAAGCGAGTTTCGCTTTGTACTTCGGCGGAGAATTGCTGAATAACCGCAGGGTCCTGAATATCCCGACGCTGAGCTGTCACTGACATCAAGAGGTGGCAACGAACTAACCAAGCCACAAGTTGAGCTTCGCGCGAGTTAAGGCCGTGCTGCTCGGCAAACTCCAATACATCGTGAGCGCCCAGTATTGAATGATCGCCTCCACGCCCTTTGGCAATATCGTGGAACAGTGCTGCTAGCAACAATAATTCAGGTTGAGGCAGGCGTGGGTAAAGCTCGACGCAGAGAGGATGGCGTGGCCGGGTTTTTTCATCGGCAAAGCTTTCGAGTTTAAGTAACACGCGGATAGTGTGCTCATCTACGGTGTAGGCGTGAAACAGGTCAAACTGCATCTGGCCAACGATACTGCCCCATTGTGGCATATAGGCCCACAGCACGCTGTGGCGATGCATCGGTAATAATGCCCGGGAAACCGCCCCAGGGTGGCGCAAAATGGCCATGAATAGCTTGCGGGCTTCAGGAATGTTACATAAAGGCTGTTTCAGATGCCGCCGGGCATGGCGTAAGCGGCGTACTGTGGTGGAATATATGCCTTTGATATCCTGATTGCGTACCATCAGATAGAACATGCGCATAATAGCTTCAGGCTGCTGGATAAATAAGTTCTCATCACGCAGATCTATTAAATCCCCGCGTAACTGAAATTCATCATCCAGTGGACGTGGTTTTTCATTGGTACCCAGCGCCAATATGGCTTCGTCAAACAGTTGTAGCAGCATGTTGTTCAGTTCGCTGACCCGACGGGTCATACGATAAAAATCTTTCATCATCCGTTCGACCGGTTCATTGCCTTCGCCCTGATATTGCAAAAGCTGAGCCACACTCAGTTGGCGGTCAAACAGCAGGCGGTTATCGTAGCGAGTTAATACCAAATGCAGCGCGAAACGGATGCGCCACAGAAAACTCTGGCTTTCAATCAGCTCATTGCGCTCAGCTTTGGTCAGAAAACCGAAATCAACCATCTCACTTAAGGATGTGGCACCAAAATGGCGGCGGGCTACCCATTGTAGGGTGTGGATATCCCGTAACCCACCAGGGCTACTTTTGATATCAGGCTCCAGGTTATAACTGGTGCCATGGTAGCGTTTATGCCGTTCTTGTTGTTCGGTGATTTTGGCATGGAAAAATTGCGGCGAGGGCCAGAAATTGTCGCTAAAAATGTGCTTTTGCATCTGTAAAAACAGGGCTACATCACCGCAAATCAAACGTGACTCAATCATATTGGTGGCGACAGTGAGGTCGGCTAACCCCTCGAGCAAACACTCTTCCAGTGTGCGCACGCTGTGGCCGACTTCCAGTTTCAGGTCCCATAGCAAAGTGATCAACTGGCCGACGCGTTGCGCATCTTCATCGCTTAGACGCTGCTTGCTGAGAACCAATACATCAATATCTGATAAGGGGTGCAGTTCACCACGGCCATAGCCGCCCACGGCAACCAGCGCGGTTTCAGCCACATCATCAAAACCATAAAATGTCCACAACCGCCGTAACAGGCGGTCAATGTAATCACTGCGCGCAGCAATTAATATCTCGGCACTGATTCCGCCATTGAATGCTTCCGCCTGCCAAAGTTGGAAAGTCTCAAGCCGCTGCTTGAGAATCGGGCAATTAAGGTCACTATCGAGATAAGTACTCGGTGGTGCGGGCTGCTCAGGAATGACCTTCGGTACCGCAGGGGATACAGAGTGCTCGGTGTGATTGTCAGACATATGTTTACCCGATAAATGCGACCTGATAAAAAGACGCAGCCCATAAAAAAGCCGGCGGCTGCCGGCTTGTCATTATTACTCGTGCGTTATGATGTTGGGGATGGTGTCATCCTTTCGCAACGTCATTATTTCGCAGCCGTTATCGGTTACCACAATAGTATGCTCGTACTGTGCCGACAAGCTGCGATCTTTAGTTTTTACCGTCCAGCCATCTTTCATGGTACGAATTCGGTAATCCCCTGCGTTGACCATAGGCTCAATGGTGAAAGCCATACCAGTTTGTAGGATTACGCCACCGTCGTCTGCATCGTAGTGCAGCACTTGTGGTTCTTCATGGAAACCTTCGCCAATACCGTGGCCACAATATTCACGCACCACAGAAAAGTTCTCCGCTTCCACAAATTTTTGGATCTCTTTACCCAGAGTGCGCAGGCGGATACCCGGCTTGACCATTTTGATTGCCAGGTACAGGCTCTCTTGAGTGACGCGGCACAGGCGCTCACCCAAAATGGTCGGTTTGCCGACGATAAACATTTTTGATGTATCGCCATGGAAACCGTCTTTAATAACAGTCACGTCGATATTGACGATGTCACCGTCTTTCAACACTTTCTCATCACTTGGAATGCCGTGACAAATAACTTCATTAATAGAAATACAAACCGATTTAGGAAAGCCGTGGTAACCCAGACAAGCAGAGATAGCCTGCTGATGGTTGGTGATATGATCGTGGCAGATACGATCGAGTTCACCAGTGGTTACCCCCGGTTTTACGTGAGGTTCAATGATCTCCAGCACTTCAGCAGCCAGGCGGCCAGCAACGCGCATTTTTTGAATATCTTCAGGTGTTTTTATTGAGATTGCCATGCAAAAGTGTCCGTAGGGGCTGTGAATACCAACCAGCCGCCGTAATATGAATAAGCAGGTAATAAATATCATATACCCTAAATAACCTGTCGCTAATGGTACCAGCCCTGCAATTAGCTGCCAAACTTTCGTTTGCAGTGACGACACTAAATGCAACAAAAGTTGGTGTGTTGCGGCCGTTTATGGTATAAAGCGCGCCGGCAAACCGCACTATTATGTTGTCGTTTCAGGTCCGATTTCAGGGCATGTCCTGATGGCAGGTAGCTGTTTAGCTGAGTAATACCAATCGCACTCATATGTGTAAATAACACACACGTGTCGACACATACGCCGGGGTGCCCTAAAGTTTTTGATGATTATCAATTTCTTATGGGGTCGGCGTTATGGGGCACGTGGAGGCATAACCCCAACTGATACTATAGAGGTTTTAATCATGGCAACTGTTTCCATGCGCGACATGCTCCAGGCCGGTGTTCACTTCGGTCACCAGACCCGTTACTGGAACCCGAAAATGAAGCCTTTCATCTTCGGCGCACGTAACAAAGTTCACATCATCAACCTGGAAAAGACCGTACCAATGTTCAACGAAGCTTTGGCTGAATTGAAAAAGATCTCTTCCCGTAAAGGTAAGATCTTGTTCGTTGGTACTAAACGCGCAGCAAGCGAAGCGGTAAAAGACGCTGCCAACAACTGCGACCAGTTCTTCGTGAACCATCGCTGGTTGGGCGGGATGCTGACTAACTGGAAAACTGTTCGTCAGTCCATCAAACGTTTGAAAGATTTGGAAATCCAGTCTCAAGACGGCACCTTTGACAAGCTGACCAAAAAAGAAGCGCTGATGCGTACTCGTGAACTGAACAAGCTGGAAAACAGCCTGGGCGGTATCAAAGACATGGGCGGTTTACCAGACGCTCTGTTTGTTGTTGATGCTGATCACGAACACATCGCTATCAAAGAAGCTAACAACCTGGGTATCCCGGTATTCTCTATCGTTGATACTAACTCCGATCCAGATGGCGTTGACTTTATCATCCCAGGTAACGATGACGCGATCCGTGCAGTTAAACTGTACCTGAACGCTGTTGCTACTGCCGTCACTGAAGGTCGTTCTCAAGACTTGGCCGTTCAAGCGGAAGAAAGCTTCGTAGAAGCTGAATAATAAGTCAGGCTCGTTGGAGCCCTTATTAACCAGGTATTGAAATATGTTGGTTAGGGGGCCTTTATAGGCCCCCTTTGCGTATCTAATGTGAGATCTTGTTTTCACAAGAGAACCGAGGAAATTTAAATGGTTGCTATTACCGCTGCTTTGGTAAAAGAACTGCGTGAGCGTACTGCCGCAGGCATGATGGAATGTAAAAAGGCGTTGGTTGAAGCTAACGGCGACATCGAGCTTGCCATCGACAATATGCGTAAATCTGGTCAGGCTAAAGCTGCCAAGAAAGCAGGCCGTATCGCTGCTGAAGGCATCATCCTGGCTCAACTTTCAGCCGACGGTAAGTTCGGTGTGATTCTGGAACTGAACTGCGAAACTGACTTTGTTGCTAAAGATGCTGGCTTCAAAGCATTTGGCGAAGAAGTTATCAACGCAGCTCTGGCTGACAAAATCACTAATATCGACGATCTGAAAGCTAAGTTTGAAGAGCAACGCGCCAATTTGGTAGCTAAAATCGGCGAGAACATCAATATTCGTCGTATTGCTGCTCTGGAAGGCGATGTTCTGGGTACTTATCTGCACGGCGCTCGTATCGGCGTTATGGTTGCAGCAACTGGCGCTGATGAAGAGCTGGTTAAGCACATTGCTATGCACATTGCTGCAAGCAAACCAGAATATGTTAAGCCAGACGATGTTCCTGCTGAAGTTGTTGCTCG
This sequence comes from Yersinia sp. 2542 StPb PI, assembly GCF_048593855.1. NCBI lineage: Bacteria > Pseudomonadati > Pseudomonadota > Gammaproteobacteria > Enterobacterales > Yersiniaceae > Yersinia > Yersinia sp. 2542 StPb PI. The sequence continues at coordinate 32,665 of NZ_JAZGQA010000004.1, read as the reverse complement.
CGAGCACCAAATCCAGTTGGACATTGCTATCGAATCCGGCAAACCACGTGAAATTGCTGAGAAGATGGTTGAAGGCCGTATGCGTAAGTTCACCGGCGAAGTTTCTCTGACTGGTCAGAACTTCGTTATGGACCCAAGCAAAACCGTTGGTGATTTGTTGAAAGAGAACAAAGCTGACGTAACAAACTTCATCCGCTTTGAAGTGGGCGAAGGCATTGAGAAAGTTGAGACTGACTTTGCTGCTGAAGTTGCAGCAATGAGCAAACAGTCTTAATGCTAAAAATGGGGCCGCCAATCGGCGGTTCCATTTTATCCACTCGATACCCGTCATACTTCAAATTACAGGTGCGTTGACTGCTTTCGTTCACTTCAGTCACTTACTTATGTAAGCTTCTGAGGATTCGCTCAGTCGTCGTCTTCCTGCAACTCGAATTATTTAGGGTATAAGCTTAGTCCTGTCAGTTTTCAGCGCACGGTATTGCTTTGAACATTTGACGGTCAAGTTCCCAATATTTATTACTGCTGCTTAGGACAGAACACCATGGCAACCAATGCAAAACCCGTATATCAGCGTATCCTGCTTAAGCTTAGCGGCGAAGCCCTGCAAGGCGCGGAAGGTTTTGGTATCGACGCAAGCGTTTTGGATCGCATGGCTCAAGAAGTTAAAGAGCTGGTCGAATTGGGCATTCAGGTCGGTGTGGTCATTGGCGGTGGTAACCTATTCCGCGGTGCCGGTTTGGCACAAGCTGGGATGAACCGCGTAGTGGGCGACCACATGGGAATGCTGGCTACCGTAATGAACGGCCTGGCAATGCGAGATGCACTGCACCGTGCCTATGTGAACGCCCGCCTGATGTCTGCTATTCCACTTAATGGTGTGTGTGATAATTACAGTTGGGCTGAAGCTATCAGCTTGCTGCGTCATAACCGTGTGGTGATTTTTGCCGCAGGTACAGGTAACCCTTTCTTCACCACCGATTCCGCGGCCTGTCTGCGCGGTATCGAGATCGAAGCTGATGTGGTGCTGAAAGCGACGAAAGTTGATGGAGTTTACTCCGCAGATCCGGTTAAAAACCCTGACGCAACACTGTTTGAGCAGCTAACCTATCAGGATGTTCTGGAGCGCGAGCTAAAAGTTATGGATCTGGCGGCCTTCACTTTGGCCCGTGATCATAACTTGCCAATTCGTGTTTTCAATATGAACAAACCTGGCGCTCTGCGTCGCGTGGTGATGGGTGAGAATGAAGGGACGTTGATCACTAAAGAAGTGACAGCGATCGCTAAATAAGCGGCAGCCTGTATTGTCAGGGGCATGCGGCTTTCAGATATGCCCCCAATGCCTGCAACTGTTGGTTTGTATATTCACCGGCTATACTCATGCTATGGCCTGCCAAGTAACCAGTTTCCAAGGGTTCACAACGTGATTAACGAAATTAGAAAAGATACTGAAGTGCGTATGGAAAAATGCTTTGAAGCTTTCCAAAACCATATCAGTAAGATCCGTACCGGTCGTGCTTCTCCAAGTATTCTTGATGGCATTCAGGTTGAGTATTATGGCACTGCTACGCCATTGCGCCAGTTGGCTAACATTGTGGTTGAAGACTCCCGTACTCTGGCATTGACCGTGTTTGACCGCAGCCTTAGCGCCGCGGTTGAGAAAGCGATCATGACCTCCGATTTAGGGCTGAATCCTTCTTCCGCGGGTACCGTTATTCGTGTTCCACTGCCAGCATTGACAGAAGAGCGCCGTAAAGACTTGATCAAAGTTGTTCGTGCAGAAGCAGAGCAGGGCCGTGTATCGATTCGTAACGTGCGCCGTGATGCTAACGAAAAAGTGAAAGCTTTGTTGAAAGATAAAGAGATCAGTGAAGACGAAGACCGCCGTTCTCAAGATGATATCCAAAAGCTGACCGATGCTTTTATCAAGAAAGTTGATACTGCATTAGCGGCTAAAGAAGCTGAGTTGATGGATTTCTAATCCTGCCTGACAAAAAACAGAGCGTCGCTTAGGTGGCGCTTTGTTTTTAGCAGGATCACTATTTTGCCGATTCACTAGGTCAGTAGAGTCATGCGATATCGGCAGTAATACGCTATAAAATTGGGCCGAGGATATTTATTAGACCACCTGTTATTCGGGTCGGTTGCGCTCTCGCCTATCATAAAAACAGTTATTCAGAGCACTCTCATGAAGCAACTGACTATTCTTGGTTCTACTGGCTCCATCGGTAACAGCACTCTGGGTGTTGTCCGCGCTAATCCCGAATTATTCAACGTTACTGCACTTGTGGCTGGTCGCAATGTCGAGCAGATGGCAATGCAATGCCTCGAGTTTTCTCCTCGCTATGCCGCGATGTCAGATGAAATATCGGCCAAAACGTTGCGCCAGTTATTGGCTGAGCACGGTTCGAAAACCGAAGTTTTTCATGGTGAAAAAGCGGCCGGTGAACTGGCTGCGTTAGACGATGTCGATCAAGTGATGGCGGCAATTGTCGGTGTGGCAGGCCTGTCTTCAACGCTGGCGGCTATTCGTGCAGGTAAACAGGTATTACTGGCTAACAAAGAGTCACTGATTACCTGCGGCAAGCTTTTCATGGATGAAGTGAAACACAGCCATGCACAATTGCTGCCAATCGACAGCGAACATAATGCGATTTTTCAGAGTTTACCTGAGAAAATTCAGCGTAAATTAGGCTACTCTTCACTGAGTGAGAATGGCGTCTCGCGCATTATTTTAACTGGCTCAGGTGGCCCACTGCGTGAAATACCTTTATCACAATTTGCCGATGTCACACCAGATCAGGCTTGTGCTCATCCAAACTGGTCTATGGGGCGCAAAATTTCAGTCGACTCCGCGACTATGATGAACAAAGGGCTGGAGTATATCGAGGCGCGTTGGTTATTCAATGCCAGTGCAGAGCAGGTTGAGGTTATTTTGCATCCTCAATCTGTCATTCACTCGATGGTGCGTTATCACGATGGTAGTGTACTGGCCCAGATGGGGACCCCAGACATGCGTACCCCGATTGCACATGCGATGGCGTACCCAATGCGGGTTAATTCTGGTGTTGCACCACTCGATTTTTGCCAGATACGCGAGCTGACGTTCGCTGCGCCGGATTATCAGCGTTATCCTTGTCTAAAATTGGCAATCGATGCAAGCAATGCAGGGCAAGCTGCCACGACAGCGCTGAATGCCGCGAACGAAATATCCGTTATGGCATTTTTAGATTCACGCATTCGTTTCACTGATATTGCAGCCATCAACCTTAGGGTTGTGGAACAGTTATCATTGGCTGAACCCACTAGTGTGGATGAGGTGCTGATCATTGATCGTCAAGCCCGTGATACGGCAGCTCAAGCAATAGAAAAATTGAATCATTAAGTTGTATTGGCTGTTTTGGGAATTTGTTAGGGCAAGGCTGAGATGGTATAGTCTGCACCGTCAATGGATAGATAGACTGTTGATTAGTGGCCCAATAGGTATTTAAACCGTCTATTTCGGCTGTCACTTAAGAAGCCGTGACTTGGTACACGGCTTTTTTTGTGGGCTTACTGCCTAATGTTCGGGACGAACAATTGATTTATTGAGGAAATGAGTTCGCATTATGTCGTCTGTAAATGAAGATAGGGCTAACTTGTGCCCCCTGATTCCGCGTCATGTCGCTATCATTATGGATGGTAATGGGCGTTGGGCTAAAAATCGGGGTAAATTAAGGGTCTTCGGTCATAAAGCGGGAGTGAAGTCAGTTCGTCGTGCAGTAAGTTTTGCTGCCAGTCATCATTTGGATGCGCTCACGCTTTATGCTTTCAGTAGTGAAAACTGGAATCGCCCTGCTCAGGAAGTCACCGCTCTGATGGAGCTTTTTGTTCGTGCGCTGGACAGTGAAGTAAAAAGTCTGCATAAACATAATGTTCGTTTATCTGTTATTGGTGATATCAGTCGATTTAGTGAACGTTTGCAACAACGGATCCGTCGCTCAGAAGCGCTAACTGCCAACAATGACGGTCTGAAACTCAACATCGCTGCCAATTATGGTGGCCGTTGGGATATTATTCAGGGTGTGCGCCATTTAGCTGAGCAAGTACAGCAAGGTGAGTTGCAGCCCACAGATATCAGTGAAGAATCGCTAAACTCGCATATCTGCCTGCATGAGCAATCTGAGGTGGATTTAGTGATCAGAACCGGTGGTGAACATCGCATCAGTAATTTTTTGTTATGGCAAATTGCCTATGCTGAACTTTACTTTACTGATGTACTCTGGCCTGATTTTGATGAACATGTCTTTGAAGGTGCGCTGAATGCATTTGCACAACGCGAGCGTCGCTTCGGGGGAACTACACCTATCGATGCCACTGCATCCTAGGGGGAACTTTTGCTGAAGTATCGTCTCATAACTGCTTTGATTTTGATTCCGGTTGTCATTGGTGCCCTGTTCCTGCTTCCGCCGGTTGGTTTTGCTATTGTTACTCTCTTTGTCTGTATGCTTGCAGCCTGGGAGTGGGGGCAATTAGCCGGGTTCGCCAGTCGTTCTCAGCGTATTTGGTTAGCCATACTTTGTGGTTTTCTACTGATCTCAATGCTGCTTAGCCTTCCTGCCTATCAGCATTCTGCTCATCTACCACAAGTGAGTGTCCCTCTCTGGCTCTCTATGGGCTGGTGGGTCGCAGCATTGCTGTTGGTGCTTACTTACCCACGCTCTGCGGCGTTGTGGCGCGATTCACGTCTGTTACGTATAATTTTCGGCGTTCTGACTATTGTTCCCTTTTTCTGGGGCATGGTGGCATTACGTCAGTATGGCTATGAGCAGAACCACCATATCGGCGCCTGGTGGCTGCTGTATGTGATGCTTTTGGTATGGGGTGCGGATTCTGGCGCTTACATGTTTGGTAAATTATTCGGTAAACATAAATTAGCGCCTAAAGTATCACCAGGTAAAACCTGGGAAGGATTAATTGGCGGTTTACTGACATCAGCTCTGATATCATGGTTGTTCGGTCGTTATGCTCCATTGGATATCATCCCGGAAAAACTGTTAATCTGTTCCGTGGTGGCTGCATTGGCCTCAGTACTTGGCGATTTGACCGAAAGTATGTTTAAACGTGAAGCGGGAATCAAAGACAGTGGTCATCTGATTCCTGGTCATGGTGGGATACTGGATCGTATCGATAGCCTGACCGCAGCTGTGCCGGTATTTGCCTGCTTAATGCTGTTAGTGTTTTAATCCGTCATTGACGGGGAGTTTAGGGAATATGATGAGCATACTCTGGAGCCTGGCCGCGTTTATTATCGCACTGGGGATCTTAATTACAGTGCATGAGTTCGGTCACTTTTGGGTGGCGCGGCGCTGTGGTGTCCGTGTCGAACGCTTTTCGATTGGTTTTGGTAAAGCGCTGTGGCGTCGGACGGATCGTCAAGGTACCGAGTATGTTATCGCCCTTATCCCGCTGGGCGGCTATGTTAAGATGCTAGATGAGCGTGTTGAAGCTGTTGCTCCTGAGCTTCGTCATCAATCTTTTAATAATAAAACTGTTTTGCAACGCGCGGCAATCGTCAGCGCGGGCCCTATTGCCAACTTCCTTTTTGCTGTCATTGCTTACTGGCTGGTGTTTATCATTGGTGTGCCAAGTGTGCGCCCGGTAGTGGGTGACATTTCGCCACAATCCATTGCTGCACAAGCCAATATTTCTCCAGGAATGGAACTTAAGTCTGTAGATGGTATCGAAACGCCTGACTGGGATTCTGTTCGTTTGGCCCTCGTCGGCAAAATCGGTGATAAACAAACACAGGTGGGTGTGGCACCATTTGGTTCTGCTAATGTGGTGCAAAAGACACTGGATCTGCAACAGTGGCAGTTCGAGCCTGATAAGCAAGATCCTATCGTGGCGTTGGGTATTATTCCACGGGGCCCGCAGATTGAATCTGTCTTGGCTGAAGTTCAAACCGGGTCTGCGGCACAAAAGGCAGGTTTACAAGCAGGGGATAGGATAGTTAAAGTTGGTGGTCAGCCACTGGATCGTTGGCAAACATTTGTTTTACAGGTTCGTGATAACCCCGGTAAGCCACTGGTGTTAGATATTGAAAGGGGTGGTACCCCCTTGTCTTTAACCTTGATACCAGATACAAAATCGGTTGGAGAAAACCGCAATGAAGGTTTTGCGGGTGTAGTGCCGAAAGTTATACCGCTTCCGGATGAATATAGAACGATTCGCCAATATGGCCCGTTTACGGCACTCTACCAAGCTGGGGATAAAACCTGGCAGTTGATGCGGTTGACGGTAGGCATGTTGGGTAAACTGATTACTGGTGATGTTAAACTGAATAACTTGAGTGGCCCGATATCTATTGCACAAGGCGCTGGGGTTTCAGCTGAGTACGGATTGGTGTATTACCTGATGTTTTTGGCACTAATCAGTGTCAACTTAGGGATTATCAATTTGTTCCCGTTACCGGTATTAGATGGTGGACATCTGCTCTTCCTGGCGATAGAAAAGCTGAAGGGTGGGCCGGTTTCTGAGCGAGTACAGGACTTCAGTTATCGCATCGGCTCGATTTTGCTGGTGTTATTAATGGGGCTTGCACTTTTCAATGATTTCTCCCGTCTTTAACGGCTGGGGATAGGTTAGGAAGAACGCATAACAACGATGGCGATGAAAAAGTTGCTCATAGCGTCGCTGCTGTTTGGCAGCGCCACCGTATACGGTGCAGACGGGTTCGTAGTGAAAGATATTCATTTCGAAGGCCTGCAACGGGTCGCCGTCGGTGCGGCGTTACTTAATATGCCGGTTCGCGTAGGCGATACCGTCAGTGATGATGACATCGGTAAAACTATCCGTGCGTTGTTTGCTACAGGCAACTTCGAGGACGTTCGTGTCCTGCGCGATGGTGATACGCTGATTGTTCAAGTCAAAGAACGCCCAACGATTGCCAGCATCACTTTCTCCGGTAACAAAGCGGTGAAAGATGACATGCTTAAGCAGAATCTGGAAGCCTCTGGCGTCCGGGTTGGCGAAGCCCTGGACCGTACCACTATATCCAGCATTGAAAAAGGACTCGAAGACTTCTACTACAGTGTGGGTAAATACAGCGCTTCAGTGAAGGCTGTTGTTACACCGCTACCGCGTAATCGTGTTGATATCAAACTGGTCTTTACCGAAGGTGTCTCTGCAAAAATTCAGCAGATTAACATCGTAGGTAACCACAGTTTCACAACTGATGAGCTTATCTCACGCTTCCAATTGCGTGATGAAGTGCCATGGTGGAACGTGGTTGGTGATCGTAAATATCAGAAGCAGAAGCTCGCCGGTGATCTCGAAATCTTGCGCAGCTTCTACTTAGATCGCGGTTATGCCCGATTTAATATCGATTCTACTCAGGTGAGTTTGACGCCAGATAAAAAAGGCATCTATATCACCATCAACATTACCGAAGGCGATCAATACAAGCTTAATAGCGTTGTTGTGAGCGGTAATCTTGCAGGGCACCAATCTGAAGCTGATAAGCTGGCAGCGATTGAGCCGGGTGAATTGTATAACGGCAGTAAAGTCACACGCATTGAAGAAGACATCAAGAAGATGTTGGGCCGCTATGGTTATGCTTATCCGCGTGTGGTCTCTCAACCAGAAATTAACGATGCTGATAAAACAGTCAAACTGCATATCAACGTAGATGCGGGTAACCGTTTCTATGTCCGCAATGTTCGTTTCGAAGGTAATGACACCAGTAAAGACTCCGTATTGCGCCGTGAAATGCGCCAGATGGAAGGTGCATGGTTGGGTAATGATCAGGTCGAAGCGGGCAAAGAACGTTTAAACCGTCTGGGCTATTTCGAAACCGTTGATGTTGAAACTCAACGTGTTCCAGGAACTGCTGATCAGGTCGATGTCACTTATAAAGTCAAGGAACGCAATACCGGTAGTTTAAACTTTGGTATTGGTTACGGCACAGAAAGTGGTGTCAGCTTCCAGGTTGGGGTTCAGCAAGATAACTGGTTGGGTACTGGTAATACCGTCGGTATTAATGGTACGAAGAACGACTATCAGACTTATGCTGAATTTACCTTAACTGACCCTTACTTCACCGTTGATGGTGTAAGTCTGGGCGGGCGTATCTTCTATAATGATTTTAAAGCAGATAACGCAGACCTGTCTGGCTATACCAACAGCAGTTACGGTATTGACGGTACTTTAGGCTTCCCAATTAATGAGAATAACTCATTACGGGTTGGTTTAGGTTACGTCCATAACTCCCTGTCTGACATGGAACCACAAGTCGCGATGTGGCGATATCTTGACTCTGTTGGTCAAGATCCTAATCTGACTGATCGTGCCAGCTTCACAGCGGATGACTTCACACTGAATCTGGGTTGGACTTATAACAACCTTGACCGTGGTTTCTTCCCAACGTCAGGGGTTAAATCATCAGTTAATACCAAAGTGACGGTACCTGGCTCTGATAACGAGTTCTATAAAATCACTTTCGATACATCTGCTTACCAACCGTTAGATGAAGATCATTCATGGGTGCTCTTAGGCCGTGGTCGCTTGGGTTATGGCGACGGTATCGGTTCGAAAGAGATGCCATTCTATGAGAACTTCTATGCCGGTGGTTCCAGTACTGTCCGTGGTTTCCGATCAAATAATATCGGTCCTAAAGCGGCATACTATAATGCTAATGGGACCATCAGAGATTCAACCGATGCGGTTGGTGGTAACGCGATGGCGGTGGCCAGTTTAGAACTGATTACACCGACGCCGTTTATCAGTGAAAAATACTCAAACTCTGTACGGACCTCCTTCTTCATTGACTCAGGTACTGTATGGGATACTAATTGGGAAAATACCGCACTGACGCGTGCTGCTGGTGTACCTGATTACAGTAAGGCGAGTAATATTCGTGTGTCTGCCGGTGTGTCATTACAATGGATGTCGCCATTGGGTCCATTAGTGTTCTCATATGCTAAACCGGTTAAAGATTACGAAGGTGATAAGTCAGAGCAATTCCAGTTTAACATTGGTAAGACTTGGTAATTGATTGGCAAAGTAGTTCTGAATTTTAAAGACAGCACTGGTAGTTGAAATAACCTAAGGTAGCGCTAGTGAGTTTGGCGCTATTTTAGGCACTATTCAGTATTAAGTGCACTTCAAAGTGTCTCTGACACAAACGGGTAATGGTAAGGAGTTTATAGTGAAAAAGTGGTTGTGTGCCGCAGGTCTTGGTTTAGCATTGGCAGCTTCTGCCAGCGTTCAAGCCGCTGACAAGATTGCTATTGTTAACGTTTCCAGCATTTTCCAACAATTACCTGCGCGTGAAACCGTAGCTAAGCAGCTGGAGAATGAATTCAAAGGCCGTGCAACCGAACTGCAAGGAATGGAGCGCGACCTGCAAACTAAAATGCAGAAGCTGCAACGTGACGGTTCTACCATGAAAGCCAGTGATCGTACCAAGCTGGAAAGCGACGTAATGAAACAGCGTGAAACTTTCTCTACTAAAGCCCAGGCTTTTGAGCAAGATAATCGCCGTCGTCAGATGGAAGAGCGTAACAAAATTCTGAGCCGTATTCAGGATGCTGTTAAATCTGTTGCTAGCAAAGGTGGTTATGATGTGGTGATTGATGCAAATGCTGTTGCATATGCAGACCCTTCTAAAGATATCACTGCTGACGTGCTGAAACAGGTTAAATAAAACATGCCTTCAATTCGACTGGCTGATTTAGCTCAGCAGTTGGATGCACAGGTGTACGGTGATGGCTCACTCGTCATCACCGGCATCGCTTCTATGCATTCCGCCGAGCCTTCGCAAATCACGTTTTTGTCAAATAGCCGCTATCAAGAACAACTCGCTACTTGTAATGCAGGTGCGGTGGTATTGACTGAGGCTGACTTACCTTTCTGTAAATCTGCAGCTCTAGTGGTTAAAAATCCGTATTTAACCTATGCACGCATGGCTCAGATAATGGATACCACACCTCAACCGGCCCAGGATATTGCACCGAGTGCAGTTATCGCTCCACTGGTAACGTTGGGAGAGAATGTTTCTATCGGTGCGAATGCAGTGATAGAGTCCGGTGTTGTGCTAGGCGATAATGTGGTTATCGGTGCTGGCTGCTTTATTGGCAAGAATACTCACATTGGTGCTGGTAGCCGTTTGTGGGCCAATGTTTCCGTTTATCATGAAGTTGTTATCGGGCAGAACTGCCTGATTCAATCCGGTACGGTCATTGGTGCAGATGGTTTTGGTTATGCAAATGATCGTGGTAATTGGATAAAAATTCCACAGCTCGGTTCAGTGCATATTGGTGACCGTGTTGAGATTGGCGCTTGTACCACGATTGACCGTGGCGCATTAGATAATACCATTATTGGTAATGGCGTCATCATTGATAACCAATGTCAGATTGCACATAACGTTGTGATTGGCGACAATACCGCAGTTGCGGGTGGTGTTATCATGGCAGGTAGTCTGAAAGTTGGCCGCTATTGTATGATAGGCGGCGCGAGTGTGATCAATGGTCATATGGAGATTTGTGACAAAGTCACAATCACCGGAATGGGAATGGTGATGCGCCCAATCACTGAACCTGGGTTATACTCCTCCGGCATTCCGTTACAACCAAATAAAGTTTGGCGCAAGACCGCTGCTTTAGTGATGAATATCGATGGAATTAATAAACGCTTAAAAGCTATTGAGCGTAAAATCGATAAAGAGTAGTCACTCAAGACCGATACTCTGAGTCAATAATTAAGCTTATTGGCAAGTGATGCCAAAAGTAGATACTTAAAGAAATTGGTGTCGCAGCCTGACAAAATAAATCAATCTTGATGAACTTATGTGGTCAAGTGATTCAGGTAAATACGTGCAGTTACGCCGTTGTTGCGTCAAGTTCGAAGGGTATACAGAGTTCCTAATTTGCGGCCTGCCTAATGCCTCCCTTTTGGGGCAGTGCAGGCCGTGTTGTTGATAGCATTAGTTTTTTAGACAGGAAGAGTATTTTGACTACTGACACTCATACTCTGCATATTGAAGAGATTTTGGATCTACTCCCGCACCGTTTTCCGTTCTTGCTGGTAGATCGTGTCCTTGATTTCGAAGAAGGAAAATTTCTGCGTGCAGTGAAGAACGTCTCTTTCAACGAGCCATTTTTCCAAGGCCATTTCCCGGGTAAACCTATCTTCCCAGGCGTGCTGATTTTAGAGGCGATGGCGCAGGCGACCGGTATCCTGGCATTTAAAAGCCGCGGTAAACTTGAGCCGGGTGAACTTTATTATTTTGCTGGCATTGATGAAGCTCGCTTCAAACGTCCGGTAGTGCCTGGTGATCAAATGATCATGGAAGTTCAGTTCGTTAAAGAACGCCGTGGTCTGACCCGTTTTACTGGTGTTGCGAAAGTCGATGGTGAAATCGTCTGTACTGCCACGATGATGTGTGCTCGTAGCAGGCCAGTAACCCCACCAGCAGAAGCTGTTGTTGCAAAGTCTGTTGTTGTCGAACCCGCAGTTAAGGAGTCCTGATACGTGATTGACAAAACCGCCATTATCCATCCAAGTTCTATCGTCGAAGAAGGTGCCATTATTGGTGCCGGCGTTCGTATTGGCCCCTTCTGCTTTGTCGGATCTCAGGTGGAAATTGGCGCTGGCACGGAACTGAAATCCCATGTCGTCGTTAATGGTGTAACCAAGATTGGCTGTGACAATCAGATTTACCAATTTGCCTCCATTGGTGAGGCGAATCAGGATCTGAAATATGCAGGCGAGCCTACTCGCGTTGAGATCGGTTCACGTAACCGTATCCGTGAAAGCGTATCTATCCACCGTGGTACGGTTCAAGGTGGTGGATTAACTAAAGTAGGCAGCGACAATTTGCTGATGATTAATGCCCATATCGCCCATGACTGTATCATTGGTGATCGTTGCATTCTTGCGAACAATGCAACTTTGGGTGGTCATGTGGAAATTGACGATTTTGCCATCATTGGCGGAATGACGGCTATCCATCAATTCTGCGTGATTGGTGCGCATGTGATGGTGGGCGGTTGTTCAGGCGTTGCTCAGGATGTGCCTCCTTATGTCATTGCTCAGGGCAACCATGCAACACCATTTGGTATCAATATTGAAGGGTTAAAACGTCGCGGTTTTGACAAAGAATCACTTCATGCGATCCGTAATGCTTACAAGTTGTTGTACCGCAGTGGTCGGACGCTGGATGAAGTGAAACCAGAAATTGCCGAATTGGCGGAGCAGGTTCCGGCGGTTAAGGCATTCAGTGATTTCTTTGCGCGCTCTACTCGCGGCATTATTCGCTAACTTATGCAAAATAGCCCATTAGCTGTTGATTGTCCGTCGAATACCGGGCGTCCTTTAACTATCGGTTTAGTAGCCGGAGAAACTTCTGGCGACATCTTAGGCGCTGGGTTGATTCGTGCGCTGAAAGCTCAGGTTCCCGATGCCCGCTTTGTTGGTGTTGCTGGGCCGCTGATGCAAGCTGAGGGATGTGAAGCCTGGTATGAGATGGAAGAGTTGGCAGTGATGGGCGTTGTTGAAGTATTAGAACGCTTGCCACGGTTACTCAAGATCCGCAAAGATCTGACCCAACGCTTTAGTGAACTCTCCCCAGATGTTTTCGTGGGTATCGATGCGCCTGATTTCAATATCACCCTCGAAGGGCGTTTGAAACAGCGTGGCATCCGAACCATTCATTATGTCAGCCCCTCTGTTTGGGCCTGGCGACAAAAACGCGTTTTCAAAATTGGTAAAGCGACCGATATGGTGTTGGCTTTTCTTCCTTTTGAAAAAGCGTTTTATGATCGTTTCAATGTTCCATGTCGCTTTATTGGTCATACCATGGCTGATGCCATGCCTTTAATCCCTGATAAGCAAGCGGCAAGAACAGAATTGGGGATTGCGCTACATGCGCCATGTCTGGCCCTGTTGCCGGGTAGTCGCCATTCAGAAGTGGAAATGCTCAGTGCCGATTTTCTGCGTACTGCAGCCATCTTGAGGCAACAACTGCCTGAGCTGGAAGTGCTGGTTCCATTGGTTAACAGCAAGCGTCGTGAGCAGTTTGAACGAATTAAAGCTGAAATTGCCCCTGACTTATCCGTCCATTTATTAGATGGCAATGCCCGGGTGGCGATGATTGCCAGTGATGCTACCTTGCTCGCCTCGGGTACTGCGGCGTTGGAATGCATGTTGGCTAAATGCCCCATGGTGGTCGGTTATCGTATGAAACCCTTCACTTTCTGGTTAGCAGAACGATTAGTTAAAACACCTTATGTCTCATTACCGAATCTGTTGGCAGGCGAAGAGCTAGTGACAGAATTGTTGCAGCAAGAGTGCCAACCACAAACATTAGCCGATGCATTGTTACCGCTATTACAAGGTGGTAGTGCAGTTGAGGCGTTAAAAGAACGTTTCCTGATTTTGCATCAGAGCATCCGTTGTGGCGCGGATGAACAGGCAGCACAGGCGGTATTGGAGTTAGCAGGTCGATGACAGATATTTTTATATACCCGCAGGCGAATTTGATTGCCGGTGTGGATGAAGTTGGCCGTGGCCCATTAGTGGGGGCTGTTGTCACTGCGGCGGTTATTCTCGATCCGACACGGCCAATTGTCGGTTTGGCAGACTCGAAAAAACTGAGTGAGAAGCGGCGTCTGTCACTTTATGACGAAATTACGGATAAGGCCCTGTCCTGGAGCCTTGGTCGCGCTGAGCCAGAAGAGATTGATCACCTAAATATATTGCATGCAACAATGCTGGCAATGCAAAGAGCAGTAGCAGGATTGCATATCACACCCGATTATGTGTTGATTGATGGTAATCGCTGTCCAAAACTGGCGATGCCGTCATTAGCCGTTGTAAAAGGGGACAGCCGAGTTGCAGAGATCAGTGCCGCCTCTATTCTGGCTAAAGTGACCCGTGATCGTGAAATGACTGAACTGGATCTCATTTTCCCCGAGTATGGTTTTGCGCAGCACAAAGGCTACCCGACAGCATTCCACCTGGAGCGGCTGGCGGCACTAGGCGCAACTGAGCACCATCGGCGCAGCTTTGGCCCGGTTAAGCGCGTGTTAGGGCTGATATAAGCCGGTATTGTCGCTGAAAGACACTCATAGTTATGATGCCCTCAGACACTCTGTTCTGCGGGTGTGATTCAATCCACTAATTTCTGGTATCTGGATATGGCCGAACCTCGTTTTGTCCACCTGCGTGTTCACAGCGATTACTCCATGATCGATGGATTAGCCAAGATTGGACCCTTGGTGAAGAGAGCTGCTGCATTAGGTATGCCCGCTCTGGCCATTACTGACTTCACTAACCTTTGTGGTTTGGTGAAATTCTACGGTAGCGCCCACGGTGCTGGGATTAAACCCATCATTGGCGCAGATTTCTACGTGCAAAGTGAAATCTTGGGTGATGAGTTGGCTCACCTTACTGTGTTGGCACGCAATAATGAAGGTTATCAAAACCTTACCTTATTGATCTCCGAAGCTTATCAACGTGGTTATGGCGCAGCTGGTCCGATAATTGATCGCGATTGGCTGATCAAGCATAAAGAGGGGCTGATTCTGCTATCCGGTGGCCGGATGGGGGATGTCGGCAAGTTTATGCTGCGCGGCAATCAGACTCAGGTTGATCAGTGTCTTGAGTTTTATCAAGAGCATTTCCCTGACAGTTACTATTTGGAGCTAATCCGTACCGGTCGGCCAGACGAAGAGAACTATCTTCATGCGGCAGTCGCGCTAGCGACTGATCGTGGGCTGCCCGTTGTTGCGACCAATGATGTGCGTTTTATTGTTGAGTCTGACTTTGACGCCCATGAGATCCGCGTTGCTATTCATGACGGTTTTACATTGGTTGATCCTAAGCGGCCTAAAAATTATAGTCCTCAGCAGTTTATGCGCGATGAAGAACAGATGTGTGAGCTGTTCGCGGATATTCCTGAAGCGCTGCTCAACAGTGTTGAAATAGCCAAACGTTGTAACGTCACCATCCGCCTTGGGGAATACTTTCTACCGCAGTTCCCTACCGGTGAGATGAGCACGGAAGATTTTTTGGTAGAAAAATCAAAGCAAGGTTTGGAAGAGCGGTTGGAATTCCTCTTCCCCGACTCGCAAGTACGGGCGCAAAAACGGCCAGAGTATGACGAGCGGCTCGATATTGAGCTAAAAGTTATCAACCAGATGGGATTCCCTGGTTACTTCTTGATAGTAATGGAATTTATCCAGTGGTCTAAAGATAATGGTGTTCCGGTAGGGCCAGGGCGAGGCTCAGGTGCAGGCTCTCTGGTGGCATATGCGCTCAAGATTACCGATCTGGATCCGCTGGAATTTGACCTGCTGTTCGAACGTTTTCTCAACCCTGAACGTGTATCAATGCCCGACTTCGACGTTGACTTCTGTATGGAGAAACGTGATCTGGTGATTGAACATGTGGCCGAGATGTATGGCCGCGATGCGGTTTCTCAGATTATTACCTTCGGTACGATGGCTGCCAAAGCGGTTATCCGCGATGTGGGCCGCGTGCTGGGCCACCCTTATGGTTTTGTCGATCGTATCTCAAAATTGGTGCCACCAGATCCTGGAATGACGCTGGAAAAAGCCTTTGCCGCTGAACCGCAACTTCCTGAAATTTATGAAGCCGATGAAGAGGTTAGGGCGCTGATTGATATGGCGCGTAAGCTGGAAGGGGTAACACGTAACGCTGGGAAACACGCCGGTGGGGTGGTTATTGCTCCGACCAAAATTACTGATTTTGCACCGCTATATTGTGATGCGGAAGGCAAAAACCCGGTTACTCAGTTCGATAAAAATGATGTGGAATATGCCGGTCTGGTGAAGTTCGACTTCCTCGGTTTGCGTACGCTAACTATCATTAATTGGGCGCTGGAGATGATCAATGCCAAGCGCGCCAAAACTGGGCTGGAACCGATAGATATCGCCTCTATTCCGCTGGAAGATAAGCAAAGCTTCGATATGCTGCAACGTTCGGAAACGACAGCAGTATTCCAGCTTGAATCCCGAGGTATGAAGGATCTTATCAAGCGGCTGAAGCCAGACTGCTTCGAGGATATGATAGCTCTGGTGGCATTATTCCGCCCCGGTCCGCTGCAATCCGGGATGGTAGATAACTTTATTGACCGTAAACATGGTCGTGAAGCACTGTCCTATCCTGATATCGAATGGCAACATGAATCCCTGAAGCCTGTACTGGAGCCGACCTATGGCATCATCCTGTATCAGGAACAGGTTATGCAGATTGCGCAGGTTCTGTCTGGCTACTCCCTTGGCGGCGCGGATATGTTGCGTCGAGCTATGGGTAAGAAAAACCCAGCAGAGATGGCAAAACAGCGTTCGGTATTCGAAGATGGGGCCAAAAGTCAGGGCGTTGACGGTGAATTGGCGATAAAAATCTTTGACTTGGTAGAGAAGTTCGCCGGTTATGGTTTTAACAAATCTCACTCCGCTGCTTATGCTTTGGTGTCCTACCAAACGTTGTGGTTAAAAGCACATTATCCGGCTGAGTTTATGGCTGCGGTAATGACCGCCGATATGGATAACACCGATAAAGTTGTTGGTCTGGTTGATGAATGTTGGCGTATGGGGCTGAAGATTCTGCCACCAGAAATTAACAGTGGCCTGTATCACTTCCATGTAAACGATGAGGGTGAAATTGTTTACGGGATTGGTGCTATCAAGGGGGTTGGTGAGGCGCCGATCGACGCGATACTGGAGGCACGTAAAGAGGGCGGTCACTTCAAAGATTTGTTTGATTTATGTGCCCGCGTCGATACGAAAAAGCTGAATCGGCGGATATTAGAAAAGTTAATCATGTCCGGTGCTTTTGACCGTTTGGGGCCGCACCGTGCCGCATTAATGAGCTCCTTAGGCGAAGCGTTAAAAGCCGCAGACCAACATGCGAAAGCAGAGGCCATTGGTCAGGCCGATATGTTTGGCGTATTGGCTGATGCACCTGAGCAGGTTGAGCAATCTTATGCTAATGTGCCGCGGTGGCAGGAACAAATTGTTTTAGACGGTGAACGGGAAACGCTGGGGTTATACCTAACCGGCCACCCGATTACTCAATATCTAAAGGAAATCGAACGTTATGCTGGCGGGCTGCGTTTGAAAGATATGCATCCGACGGATCGGGGCAAAATGACCACTGCGGTAGGGCTGGTAATCGCTGCAAGGGTTATGGTAACAAAACGCGGGAATCGCATTGGTATTTGTACTTTGGATGACCGTTCCGGGCGTCTGGAGGTGATGCTATTCACCGATGCATTGGAAAAATATCAGCATTTATTGGAAAAAGACCGTATCCTGATAGCCACTGGACAGGTCAGCTTTGATGACTTTAGTGGTGGACTTAAAATGACCGCCCGTGAGTTAATGGACATCAGTGAAGCTCGTGAAAAATATGCCCGTGGGCTTGCTATATCGCTGACCGACAGGCAAATTGATGACCAGCTTTTGAACCGTCTCCGTCAGTCGTTGGAACCCCATCGAGCGGGGACGATCCCAGTGCATCTTTATTACCAACGGGAAGATGCTCGCGCCCGGCTGCGGTTTGGAGCCACATGGCGCGTGACGCCCACCGATCGCTTATTGATAGATTTGCGAACGCTGGTAGGTAATGAGCAGGTGGAACTGGAATTTGACTAAAATAGGAATGCTATGAGTCTGAATTTTCTTGATTTTGAACAGCCGATTGCAGAGCTGGAAGCGAAAATTGACTCGCTGACTGCAGTCAGCCGTCAAGACGAAAAATTAGATATTAATCTGGATGAAGAGGTCCAGCGTCTGCGTGAGAAAAGTGTTGAGCTGACGCGGAAAATTTTCTCGGACCTCGGCGCATGGCAGATTGCCCAACTGGCACGCCACCCTCGTCGTCCTTATACCCTGGATTATATCGCTAATATCTTTACTGATTTCGAAGAACTGGCGGGTGATCGCGCTTATGCCGACGACAAAGCTATTGTCGGTGGTATTGCTCGTCTGGATGGTCGCCCGGTGATGATCATTGGTCATCAAAAAGGCCGTGAAACCAAAGAAAAAATTCGCCGTAACTTTGGTATGCCAGCGCCTGAAGGTTATCGTAAGGCACTGCGTCTGATGGAGATGGCTGAGCGCTTTAAGCTGCCAATCATTACTTTCATTGATACACCAGGGGCATATCCTGGTGTTGGCGCAGAAGAGCGTGGTCAATCTGAAGCCATCGCACGTAACCTGCGTGAGATGTCACGTCTGAGTGTTCCTATCGTTTGTACCGTTATTGGTGAAGGTGGCTCAGGCGGCGCATTAGCCATTGGTGTTGGCGATAAAGTGAATATGCTGCAATACAGCACCTATTCCGTTATCTCCCCAGAGGGCTGTGCATCTATTCTATGGAAAAGTGCTGATAAAGCACCGTTAGCCGCAGAGGCCATGGGTATTACGGCTCATCGTCTGAAAGAATTAAAGATGATTGACTCGGTTATCCCTGAACCTTTAGGCGGCGCGCACCGTGATTACACCACTATTGCTGCTGCTTTGAAGGCGCAACTGTTGGCTGATCTTAGTGATCTGGATGTTTTGAATGACGAAGAATTATTGAATCGTCGTTATCAGCGTCTGATGAATTACGGTTATTGCTGATTAAGCATGCCCGATTTATTGGGCATCGCAGAGAAATATTGAAATCCGGCTCATATATTATGGGCCGGATTTTTTACTTATAGATTCTGAGTAATAATATCTAACTCCATAATAATTTTGGCAAAAATTTAATTTCATGTTGTTATAGGTAATTGGCGGACAATATGAGGATTCACCGATGAATATCATCGCAATCATGGGGCCGATGGGGGTTTACTACAAAGATGAACCTATTCGTGAGTTAAACGATGCCCTGCTGGCTAAAGGTTTTCAGTTGATCTACCCTCAGGATCGTGGTGATCTGCTTAAACTGATCGAGCATAATGCGCGGATTATTGGTGTGATTTTCGATTGGGACCAGCACAGTAATGAGCTTTGCACTGAAATTAATGATCTGAACGAGTATCTCCCACTTTACGCATTTATCAATACGACCTCCTCATTGGATGTCAGTTTGAATGAAATGCGCATGGCTCTTTATTTCTTTGAATATACGTTAAATGCGGCAGATGATATTGCCCAGCATATTGAACAATATACCGCTGAGTATATGGATAGCATCACTCCGCCGCTAACCAAGGCGTTATTTAATTACGTCAAAGAAGGGAAATATACCTTCTGTACGCCGGGGCATATGGCGGGGACGGCATTTCAAAAAAGCCCGGTAGGCAGCTTATTCTATGATTTCTTTGGTGCTAACACCCTCAAGGCTGATGTGTCGATTTCAGTGACTGAACTCGGATCACTATTAGACCACAGTGGCCCGCATCTGGAAGCCGAAGAGTATATTGCCCGTACTTTCAATGCTGAGCAGAGTTATATGGTGACGAACGGGACATCAACGGCAAATAAAATCATTGGCATGTATTCGTCCCCCTCGGGCAGTACAGTATTGATTGATCGTAATTGTCATAAGTCTCTGACCCATCTTTTGATGATGACCAATATCATTCCGCTATATTTGTGCCCGGCCCGTAATGCTTACGGTATTTTGGGCGGCATCCCGCAGCACGAATTTACGCGCGAATCTATTACTGAGAAAATTGCACAAACCAAGAATGCCAGCTGGCCAGTGCATGCGGTGATAACGAACTCGACCTATGATGGGCTGCTCTATAATACTGATTATATTAAGCAGACACTGGACGTCCCTTCAATTCACTTTGATTCCGCCTGGGTGCCTTATACCAATTTCCATGAGATCTATGAAGGGAAAAGTGGCATGAGCGGGGAACGGGTTGCGGGTAAAGTTTTCTATGAAACGCAATCGACACATAAATTGTTGGCCGCATTCTCTCAAGCTTCGATGATTCATATTAAAGGTGATTACAATGAAGGCACTTTTAACGAAGCTTATATGATGCACACCACCACCTCACCGAATTACGGCATTGTGGCATCAATGGAAACTGCCGCAGCAATGATGCGTGGTAAACCGGGCAGGCGCATGATTATGCGCTCCATTGAGCGTGCGATGCATTTTCGCAAAGAAGTTCGCCGTTTACGTTCACAGAGTGACAACTGGTTCTTTGATGTCTGGCAGCCAGAAGATATTGACGAAATAGCCTGTTGGCCGTTGCAACCGGGGCAAAAGTGGCATGGTTTTAGCAATGCAGATGCAGATCATATGTATCTGGATCCGATCAAAGTGACCATCCTGACGCCGGGTATGAGCAGTGAAGGGGAACTTGAAGACGAAGGGATCCCTGCGGCATTAGTCGCTAAATTTCTCGATGAACGCGGCATCGTGGTAGAGAAAACCGGGCCATATAATTTGCTGTTCCTGTTCAGTATTGGCATTGATAAAACTAAGGCGATGAGCTTATTACGCGGCCTCACTGAATTTAAACGCGCTTATGATCTTAACTTGCGGGTTAAAAATATGCTGCCGGATCTGTTTGCTGAAGATCCCGATTTTTACCGCCATATGCGCATTCAGGAGTTGGCCGCCGGTATCCACCAATTGATCCGTAAACACGACTTGCCCCGTTTGATGCGCCAGTCCTTTGATGTACTGCCAGAGATGAAACTCACGCCGTATGACATGTTCCAACAGCAGATTCGCGGTAATATAGCGGCCTGCGAAATGCGTGATTTGATAGGCAAAGTTGTGGCCAACATGATCCTGCCTTATCCGCCGGGGGTACCGTTGGTTATGCCAGGTGAAATGATCAGTGAAGAGAGCCGCGCAGTCTTGGACTTCCTGCTGATGCTGTGTGCCATCGGCGCGCATTACCCTGGATTTGAAACCGACATTCACGGAGCTAAACGCGATGATGATGGTCGCTATTGGGTCAATGTGCTGAAGACAAATGATTAAACTGGAGTAATACATGTTAGCAATACGTCAGATACATCATATTGCAATCATTGGCTCAGATTATCAGGTCAGTAAAAAATTCTACTGTGAGGTGCTGGGGTTCAGCTTGATAAGTGAGGTCTATCGTGAAGAACGCGACTCATGGAAAGCTGATTTAGCCTTAAATGGGCAATATATTATTGAGTTGTTTTCTTTTCCCTCCCCGTCAACACGGCCTAGCCGCCCAGAGGCTTGTGGTTTACGTCACCTGGCTTTTCAGGTTGATAATATTGAGCAGGCAGTCAGTGAACTGGGGGCCGCCGGTGTGATTTGCGAAGCGGTTCGCATTGATCCCTATACCCAATCACGTTTTACTTTCTTTACTGATCCAGATGGTTTACCTCTGGAGCTATACGAAATAACGCTGGAATGACATGAACTCAGCCACCTTTATGCCTAATGTGTTACTCAATCCTTTGTTCGCGCAATTGGGTGATCATCGCCATGTGCTGGTGGGGTTCAGCGGTGGGTTGGATTCCAGTGTATTACTGCATTTATTGGTTAGCCTGCGCCAACAATTGCTCCCTGAGCTGAAAGTTCGCGCGATTCATATTCATCACGGATTAAACCCATTGGCAGACAGTTGGGTAAAACATTGCCAGCAGCAGTGTGATCAATGGGAAGTTCCACTTGAAGTGGTGCGAGTGAAGATTGATCCGCGACACAATGGAATAGAGGCTGCCGCCAGAACGGCTCGCTATCAGGCATTTTCCTCACATTTAGCTGCCAATGAAGTGCTACTTACGGCTCAACATCTGGATGACCAGTGTGAAACCTTCTTACTGGCACTTAAGCGGGGCAGTGGTCCGGCGGGGCTGTCCTCAATGGCAGGCAGAATGCCGTTTGCCCATAGCCAGTTGTTGCGGCCATTGTTGGCCTTTTCCCGCGCAACGCTTGAGAACTATGCTCAAACACAACAACTACGGTGGATTGAAGATGACAGCAATCAGGACCATCGTTTCGATCGTAACTTCTTGCGATTAAGTGTGTTGCCTCTGCTTCATCAGCGCTGGCCGCATTTTGCTCAAGCGACGGCGCGCAGTGCAAGTCTGTGCGCTGAGCAGGAACAATTATTGGATGAGTTGTTGGCAGATAATCTGCAACAACTGCAAAGCCCGGATGGCGCGCTTTCTATTGAGGGGTTATTACTGGCCTCAGAAGCCAAACGGGGGGCGATATTACGCCGTTGGCTGGCTAGATGGGGGGCAGTGATGCCATCGCAAAACCAACTGCAACGTTTGTGGTTAGAAGTTGCTATGGCAAGGCAAGATGCAGAGCCTCAGCTTACTTTGGGGGCACATCAGGTTCGCCGCTTCCGGCAATATTTATATCTATTGCCACCGCTGGCTGAGATAAATATACGGCATCTACCTTGGGCCAACATTGAGGCTGGGCCTAATCATGTCGCAATCCCCCCAGGCCCTTTGATTCTACCTGCCAATCTGGGGGTATTGAGTTTTATTACTGAAGGGGGGCAAGCGGTCAGGGCTGCGGCAACCGGCGAGGTGATCAGCGTCCGTTTCGGTTTACAAGGTGATATCAAGATTGTTGGGCGGCACCATTCGCGCCATAGCAAAAAGATTTGGCAAGAGTTGGGGGTACCGCCGTGGCAACGGGAGCGTATTCCGCTACTCTACTTTGGCGAACAATTAATTGCTGCGGCTGGAGTGTTTGTGGCTCAGGCAGGCCAGGCAAAAGAAGGCGAACCCTGTTGGCACCTAAATTGGGCCAACGCGGAATAATAAAATAACAACACGCAGAACAGTCTATTTTGAGGAGCAATAATGAAATTAGTCGTCAGTATAATGGTGTTATGGGGATTGAGTAGTTTCTCGGCGTTGGCAAAAAATGATATCGAAGCGGGGCGGGTTAAGTCTGCCAGTTGTGTGGCTTGTCATGGTGCACAAGGTAAGGTTTCGGTGCCGATGTATCCTAATCTGGCTGGGCAAAATGCCATGTATTTAGAACAATCATTAAAAGCGTATAA
Organism: Yersinia sp. 2542 StPb PI; assembly: GCF_048593855.1. Classification (NCBI taxonomy): domain Bacteria; kingdom Pseudomonadati; phylum Pseudomonadota; class Gammaproteobacteria; order Enterobacterales; family Yersiniaceae; genus Yersinia; species Yersinia sp. 2542 StPb PI. The sequence goes on along the minus strand of NZ_JAZGQA010000004.1, from coordinate 9,687 downwards.
AAAAGGGGAGCGAACTGGTGGGCAAGCTGGAGTGATGCAGGCTTATGTTGCGCCTTTAACCGACGAGGATTTCTCTGATTTGGCGGCTTACTATGCCAGTTTAAAACCTTGATTCGGTTTGGTCTGCCCTGAATGCAAAACGGGCCACTTTTCAGCGGCCCGTCATCAATATAATGGGATGAAGCTATGATGCACTCACCACAACAGTCCCTATCGCGGGGTGACTGAAGCTGGCAATATAGTCCAGACGCAACTCGCGCATTGTTCCTTCTTGCTCGATAATCAGGTATTCGACCTTTTTTCTCAGCAGCAGATCGCTGGCTTTACCTTCTACGATCTCACCGCCTCTCAACTTCAACGTCAGTATCAGGTGATGTTGGCAGGCGAGCTCTAGATTATCGTAGTCATCACAATTGATGGGTTGATACTCTTCACTCATCGACATAATCGCTCACCAATAAGTTAGCGGCGGCAAAGGCCGCCTGTTCCCTAACGGAGGACGGTAGTGCGTCGTTAGCCGCAACTTCGTCCAATGCTTTCAATACACAGCGCAATGCGTCTGGTACGTAACCCAGATCGCCACTTCCAATTTGGGCATAAAAACGGCGTACTAATTCACAGTATTGCTGCACAGTAATCCTCCTGGAAAAGTTTAACCCAGTAGATTCTCAGCGGAAGCGACACACTGTCAACCTACGAAGATAAACTCTGAACTTATAAGGACTATAGCACAGGAGTGATAGAGATATTAGAGTGTGGCACAAGGTTTCTTTTTCGCATTGATGCCACTAATCGTTCTCTTTATGCAGGGTTGGCTGGCTGCTGGCAGACTGGATCAAGTACACTGTCCGCCAGATAATTAAGAGGTCACCCATGGCACTAAAAGCAACCATCCATAAAGCTGCTGTTAACATTGCGGATATGGATCGTAATTTTTTTCAGGATGTTAACCTGACTATCGCGCAGCACCCCTCCGAAACTGACCAGCGTATGATGCTGAGGTTACTCGCATGGATCTGCCACGCTGATGAGCGTTTGCAGTTTACTAAAGGTCTGAGCGCTGACGATGAGCCGGAGATTTGGCGTCATAATGACCATAACGGTATTGAATTGTGGGTTGAGCTGGGGTTACCAGAGGAGAAACGTCTGCGTAAAGCCTGTAATCAGTCACAGCAAGTGGTGCTGTATGCCTACAGCGAACGCGCAGCTAAGGTGTGGTGGCCACAAGTCCGGGATAAGTTATCCGGGCACCGCAATTTGCGGGTGCGCTTCTTGGGTGATGAACAGATGGCCAAGTTGGCGGCACTTGCGAATCGTAATATGTCGTTACAGGCTACGTTGCAAGAGGGAACTATTTGGTTGTCGGATGCTCAGAATAATCTGGAAATTAGTTTTGATGAATGGCAAGGCGACGGGCAATAAGCGTGCTGATTATATCTAATTATGTCAGTCTACCTGACAGTGAGATTGAGTTGACGGCGATCCGGGCGCAGGGCGCGGGGGGACAGCACGTCAATAAAACCTCAACTGCCATTCATTTGCGCTTTGACATTAAGGCTTCAAGCCTGCCAGAGTACTATAAAGAAAGGTTATTATTGCTAAATAGCCATTTGATGACGGCAGAGGGTGTCGTTATCATCAAAGCGCAAGAATACCGCAGCCAGGATATGAATCGCGAAGCGGCATTGGCGCGGCTGGTGGCATTAATCCGTCAGGCAATGGTGGTAGAAAAGGCTCGTCGGGCGACAAAACCGACCAAAGGCTCAAAAATAAGGCGAGTCGAGGGCAAAGTCCGCAAAGGTGCGACCAAAGCGCTGCGCGGCAAAATACATCAGGAGTGATGCCATTATTTAGCCTGGGATTTATACATTGTGACTAATGTGGCTTCATTCCTTATATATCGGACACAGTATGGGAGAATGACTGTGAAAAAATTAACAATAACGCTATTTTTGGCAGTAGGTGCACTGTCATTATTAGGTTGCAACAATCGACATCAACCGGTTGAACAGGCTTTACAGCCTATGCAGCAAAGCTATCAGGGCGTATTACCCTGCGCGGATTGCAGTGGTTTGGATACCTCACTGTTCCTTGATAGCGATGGGACTTTTATCCTGAAGGAAATTTATCGTGGTACTGCTCATGCTGGCGATAACAACGAGAGCGATCAAACCTTTGCTGAATACGGTCAGTGGGCGCGTACTGCTGATAAGTTGGTACTTACTAACGGGCAAGGGGAGAAACGCTACTTTCGGCCAGTAGGTAAAAATCTGGTGATGCTCGACCAACAAGGATTGGCGATTCAGTCAGCATTGAATTATCAGCTTACCCCGAGTGATCAGCCGTTACCCAAAACGCCGATACCGTTGAGCGGTATGTATAAGTATTTTGCTGATGCCGCCGTATTTACCGATTGTGCTACCGGCCGAACCTTCCCAGTCGAGAATAATATTGCACTGGAAACCGGATATTTAAAGGCCCGTAAAAAGGTCGGTGAACCGGTATTTTTAACCCTTAATGGCCATTTTGATGTGCGGCCATCGATGGAAGAAGGGCAATCAGACAAAACGCTGATTCCGGCTGATAACATTAAGTTTAATGCCAGTAAGAGTTGCGGCAGTAAATAGAATCTATCCGTTGCTGCAATAAAAAGCCGCTGGTAGTGAGTTAACTATCCAGCGGCTCAGCGGTTTATTTAGGGTCAATTAGCGCTTGATTTGGCCCAGCAGGAACTCAATGATTTCACTGGTTTTAATCATCTGCTTCTCACCAACACGGCGGTTTTTATATTCCACCTCTTCGCAGTCGAGATTGCGGTCACCAATCACGATATTGTGTGGCACGCCAATCAGCTCCATATCGGCAAACATCACGCCTGGGCGTTCTTTGCGGTCATCAAGAATCACGTCAATACCATGGGCACGCAGAGTGGCATACAGCTCTTCTGCCAACTCTTTCACGCGGAAAGATTTGTGCATATTCATTGGCAAAATGGCTACCTGGAACGGTGCAATCGCATCCGGCCAAATAATGCCACGGTCGTCATGATTCTGCTCAATGGCCGCTGCTACTACACGGGATACGCCAATACCGTAACAACCCATGGTCATCACTTGGTTACGGCCATCTTCGCCCTGAACCGTGGCTTTCATCGCTTCCGAGTATTTAGTGCCTAGCTGGAAGATATGACCGACTTCAATACCACGCTTGATAAGTAATGTGCCTTTGCCATCAGGGCTGATATCACCTTCAACCACATTACGTAAATCGGCAATTTGTGGCAGCGGTAAGTCACGCTCCCAATTAATACCAAAGTAGTGTTTGCCGTCGATATTCGCGCCAGCACCAAAATCACTCATTGCTGCCACACTGCGGTCAATCACGATTGGCAACTGCAAATTAACCGGGCCTAATGACCCTGGACCTGCGCCAATCACTGCACGAATCTCTTCTTCACTGGCAAAGGTCAGTGGTTTGGCGACTTGTGGCAGTTTTTCTGCTTTAATCTCATTGAGTTCATGATCACCGCGAACCAGCAACGCAACCAGCTTGTGACCACTCTCTTCGTGAGCATGTACCAATAAGGTTTTCACTGTTTTCACTATTGGAAGGTTGAACTGCTCGACCAATTCAGCGATGGTTTTTGCATTCGGGGTATCAATGATACGCAGCTCTTCCGTGGCGCTAGCTCGTGGTTCATCAGGAGCCACTGCTTCAGCAAACTCAATATTAGCGGCATAATCAGAACCGGTTGAGAACACGATGTCGTCTTCGCCACTCTCGGCCAGCACTTGGAATTCATGCGATGCACTGCCACCAATTGAACCGGTATCTGCCAGAACTGCACGGAAATTCAGATCCATACGAGAGAAAATCTTACTGTAGGCCGCATACATCGCGTCGTAAGTTTCCTGCAACGATTCCTGAGTGGTATGGAAAGAGTAAGCATCTTTCATCAGGAACTCGCGAGCACGCATCACGCCGAAACGAGGGCGAACTTCATCACGGAACTTGGTCTGGATTTGGAAAAAATTTAGCGGCAACTGTTTGTAAGAGTTGATCTCACCGCGAATCAGGTCAGTAATCACTTCTTCATGAGTTGGACCGAGCACAAATGGGCGTTCGCCGCGATCGACAAAACGCAATAGCTCAGGACCATACTGTTCCCAGCGACCACTCTCCTGCCACAAATCAGCCGGTTGTACGACGGGCATTGAAACCTCAATAGCACCGGCGTTATTCATCTCTTCGCGCACGATGTTTTCGACTTTCTTCAACACCCTAACTCCGGTCGGTAACCAGGTATAAAGACCTGATGCCAGTTTACGGATCATCCCGGCACGAAGCATCAGTTGGTGACTGATCACTTCAGCATCGGCAGGTGTCTCCTTTAGAGTGGAGAGCAGATATTGGCTAGTACGCATGATGTTTTGGTTCCATTAGCACTGCAACAAGTAGAGGCAGTCCAAAAAGTAAAAAGTGGTTTAGTTTACCAGCGAGTACGGGTTGTCAAAAGAGAGCTGGCTGAAATTTAGCGTGGGTCGAGCGACAACACTTCTGTTTGCTGGCCCATAACCCGCCAACGCACATTAAATTCCAGCAACAGAACCGCGTATTCGCGGCTTTCATTATCGTCTTTACGGTAGGCTGGACGGGGGTCTTGTGCCAAAACCTGGCTGATAAAACGCCGCAAATGTGGATAACGCGTCTGCTGCTGTACTAACTGTTGCTCAGCGGTGGCTGAGAAACACACCGGCATATCTGCATCTGGGGCTGTCTGCGCAAAACCAGCGCGCGCCAGTGGCTGGCTCTCTGCGAAAGGCAGATAGGGTTTAATGTCAATCACCGGGGTTCCATCAACCAGATCCAGACTCCCCAACTCCAGAATCACCTCTGCGCCCTGGCAACGTATCCCTTTCAGCTCAATCAACGACATGCCGATAGGATTTGGCCGGAAAGTGGAGCGAGTGGCAAATACGCCCATCCGTGTATTACCGCCTAAACGTGGCGGGCGAACCGTCGGACGCCAACCCCCCGCCATGGTTTGATGGAAAACGAACATCACCCATACATGACTGAAGTCAGATAACCCACGCACGGCTTCCGGCTGATTATAGGGAGCCACTAACTGTAACTCACCACCGCCATCTTCAATTAGACCGGGCTGCCTTGGCACCGCAAACTTTTCTTTATAGGGTGAGCGAATCACCCCGATCTGATTGAAGGAAAATACACTCATTTTGATGAAACGTTCAGTGCAGAACCTTGGCACACCGCTTGTTGATAGCAGCCAGGAACGCCACTTTGTATTTCACATCCGTGTAGCAGCACCGCATTGGCTTTCATATAAGAAGCACGGGTCTGCATTCTCTTACGGGCGGTGGCGATACTGGCTGGAGAGTCCTGAACGGTAGATTGGCAAGACTCACCGGACACTTCGCCTAAGTCGCGGAAAGGCTTGCCAACAAGTTCTTCAGCACTTTTATAAAGTTTTACCGGTGCCGGACGAGGGGCTGCCGTTGGGCTGGGTTTAGTCACCGGAGGTGGTTGCTTAACCGGACTTTCTGTGGTGGATGGCTTTGATTGAAGCATGGAGCATCCAGTTAGCGAAAGTGCTAACAGACACAGAGGTAACGCACGCATAGAAATTCCTCAGCCTTTTTTATTTAAGAGGCGCTATTGAAGCAATCTATGATGCAAATAACAAGACGGGCCATAGCCCGTCTTGCAATATATTTAGCAAACACTGATTTTAGCTAACGCCATATTCAGCAAAATAGCCAATTAACACTTACCAGCCTTTCACTGCACCACCGTTGAATGCTTTGTTTGCTGCATCGTAAACTTCATCAGACTGATATGCCTGAACGAATTTCTTCACGTTTTCCGCATCTTTGTTATCTTCGCGAGCCACGATCAGATTGACGTAAGGTGACTCTTTATCTTCCACGAACAAGCCATCTTTAGCCGGTGTTAAACCAATCTGGCTGGCGTAGGTGGTATTGATAATCGCCAAGGCGATTTGTTGGTCATCCAAAGAACGTGGTAACTGAGGGGCTTCCAGTTCAACCAGTTTCAGGTTTTTAGGATTTTCAACCACATCCAACACGGTTGGCAGCAGACCAACACCGTCTTTCAGTTTAATCAGCCCCACTTTTTGCAGTAGCAACAGAGAACGGCCCAGATTGGTCGGGTCATTTGGCAGTGCGACCTGAGAACCCGGTTGTAACTCTTCCAATGATTTGATTTTCTTAGAGTAACCAGCAATTGGATAAACGAATGAGTTACCCACAGACACTAACTTGTAGCCACGATCTTTAATTTGCTGATCCAGATAAGGCTTATGCTGGAAGGCATTCAGGTCAATATCACCTTTGCTCAATGCTTCGTTTGGCAAAACATAGTCGTTAAAGGTAACCAGTTCAACATCCAGACCATATTTGTCTTTTGCCACTTTTTGAGCAACTTCAGCAACTTGTTGCTCGGCACCCACAATGACACCAACTTTAATGTGGTTTGGATCTTTCTCTGCCGGGCCGCAACCCACCAGAGCCAAGGTACCAATCAGTGCACTGACTGCCGCGATAGATTTGAATTTTAAAGACATATCCCTTCCTCTATAGACATTCGTTAAGATGCGCCGCTGTGTGAGGCAGTCGCTATACCCTTGGTACTTGGTACTTGGCGCTGCAGGGTTGTTAGCAACTTTCACTTACCCGAATCACTTACTTGAATAAGCTTATCGGGATATGTTCGCTTGCCGCCTACCTGCAACATCAATTCCTTTGGGTAATTGATGTGTTAAGAACTATTTGTGGGTAACGGCTTTTACGATCCGATCGCCACTGAACTGAATCAGGTAAACCAAAATTACTAATAATACTAATACAGTATTCATTACCGTGGCGTTATAGCCAATGTAACCATACTGATAACCGATCTGGCCTAAGCCACCGGCACCGACTGCACCACCCATCGCGGAATAACCGACCAGGGTAATTAATGTAATAGTGGCGGCATTCACCAAGCCGGGTAGGGCTTCGGGCAACAACACCTTTTTAATAATTTGCATTGGGGTCGCTCCCATCGCACGGGCAGCCTCAACCAAACCAGATGGAATCTCTAGTAGGGCATTCTCCACCATACGAGCAATAAAGGGGGCTGCACCGACTGTTAGTGGCACAATCGCCGCCTGTAACCCAATCGATGTACCGACAATCATTCGAGTGAATGGAATCATCCACACCAATAAGATAATAAAAGGTATGGAACGGAAAATATTCACAACTCCAGACAGGGTGCGGTAAATCTTATTGTTGGCGATAATTTGCCCTGGGCGAGTGACATACAGCAGCACCCCAACCGGCAGTCCTAGCACAAAACCAAAGAAACCAGACACAAAAGTCATCATCAGAGTTTCCCAGACGCCTCGGCCCATTAACCACATCATTGCCTCAGACATAACCCAGAACCTCTACTTTTACATGATGATCTTGCAAAAACTTGATGGCAGCGAGGCCATCCTGATCGTCGCCATGCAGCTCTGCTAACATGACACCAAACTTAACGCCACCGGCATAATCCATCTGCGAACTGAGAATCCCGATATCAATATTGAAACGGCGCACCGCTTGTGAAATGAGTGGTGCGTCAACGGACTGACCGGTGAACTCCAATTTCAGCAGTGGAACGCGATCTGCAGTTGGTTCCTGCGTCATACGCTGGGCGTAATCTTCTGGAATATCCAAATGGAGTGTTGATTGGATAAATTGTTGCGCCAGCGGGGTTTTCGGATGCGAGAACACTTCACTGACACTGTCTTTCTCAATCAATTTGCCTTCACTTATTACAGCAACCTGATCACAGATGCGTTTCACCACATCCATTTCATGAGTAATAAGCAAAATAGTCAGTCCCAGACGACGATTAATGTCCTTAAGCAGCTCCAGAATCGAACGAGTGGTTGCCGGGTCTAATGCGCTGGTGGCTTCATCGCACAACAAGACTTTTGGATTACTGGCTAAAGCACGCGCGATAGCAACACGCTGCTTCTGACCGCCCGACAAGTTAGCCGGGTAAGCATCTTGCTTATCCGCTAAACCGACCAGATCCAACAGTTCGGTAACTCTCTTCTTTATATCTGCGCGTGACGTGTTATCCAGCTCTAGAGGCAACGCAATATTGCCATACACCGTGCGAGATGACAGTAAATTGAAATGCTGAAAAATCATGCCGATTTGACGACGCGCGCGCGTCAGTTCACCTTCAGATAAGGTTGTCAGATCTTGCCCATCAACCAGAACCTTGCCGCTGGTAGGGCGCTCTAACATATTGGCACAGCGAATCAGTGTACTTTTACCCGCACCTGATGCACCGATAACGCCATAAATTTGTCCAGCAGGGACGTGTAGACTCACGTCTGTAAGCGCGGTAATAGTGTGCGAACCCTGTTGGAACACTTTGCTGATGTGAGAAAGTTTAATCATATTATTCTTATTTTATCGTCGTTTCCGTGGCTAGATAAAAAGTAAACTTCAGCGGAACCAAAGTATAGATTGGATGTTAAGGCGTCTAGACGGCTAAGTCAACTGGCAACACCGATTCTCTTCCATTCTCAATCGGTAATAAAACATGCGATACTAGTGGGGTTTACAGCCCTCAGGAGCAGATAAGTGACTCAGCCCGTCCCCGCAATATTTTTAGATCGTGATGGTACAATTAATGTTGATCACGGTTATGTCCACGAAATTGATAACTTCCAGTTTATAGACGGTGTTATTGATGCTTGTCGTGAATTGAAAGAAATGGGTTTCGCTTTGGTATTGGTAACCAATCAATCAGGTATTGCACGCGGTATGTTTACCGAAGAGCAATTTGTAAGTCTCACCGAGTGGATGGATTGGTCTCTGGCTGACCGTGGTGTTGACCTGGACGGCATCTACTTCTGTCCGCATCACCCCGATGGCAGTGTAGCGGAGTTCAGCGAAACATGTGAATGCCGCAAACCGCTGCCTGGCATGTTACTGCAAGCACAAAGCGAATTGAACATTGATATGGCTTCTTCTTATATGGTTGGTGACAAAATTGAAGATATGCAGGCAGCATTCGCGGCTAATGTCGGCACTAAAGTGTTAGTTCGCACTGGCAAGCCTGTTAGCGCAGAAGGAGAGGTGCTAGCTGATTGGGTGCTAAATAGTCTGGCTGACCTGCCAAAAGCGATAAAAACGCGTCATAAGTAGTCTTTGCGTTCAAATAATCAGCAGTTAGAAAAAACTTTAAGATAAACCCTTGCCATTCTGAGGCGGCTCCCTATAATGCGCATCCATCGACACGGCGCTGTGAGCAACTTCACAGAGTGGCCGGGAAGAGCAGAGAAAATTAACTGATTAAGTGGTTGACTCTGTAGCGGGAAAGCGTATTATCTGCCTCCCGCGTTACCGTAAGATTCGCCGAAAGGCAAACGGGTAACGAACGCTCTTTAACAATTTATCAGACAATCTGTGTGGGCACTCGCAAGACGATATCGAAGCCTGTTTCGGCAGGCAGAAGCAATATCAAAGTCTTGAAGAGTGACCAAAGCAGTACACATTTGAACTTCGGTTCGAATGCATATTTGCAGAAAGTAATCTTTGAGCATCGCTGCTTTTATTAGTAGCAAATCAAACAAATCTTAAATTGAAGAGTTTG